>JANMDA010000162.1:0-4928 GCA_031376085.1 Chloracidobacterium sp. | reverse complement strand
CCTGTTTTGACTGTTGCTCCGGGATCAGAGATTACGGTTCCGATTTCGATAGGAAACACTACGGGTACAGAAATAATTTCGTATGACCTTCAGGTCAGTTTTGATCCGGCAATTTTGCAGCCTTCATCGACGCCATATGATGTGACTGGTACATTGAGCAGTGCGATGGCAATCACGCCGAACGCTGAAAATTCCGGGCATTTGATCATATCGGCTTTTCAGGGTTCATTCCTTGCCGGAGCAGGAACGTTGATAAATCTAAAATTTACAGTGATCGGAACTTCCGGCCAATCGACATCCCTGACGTTCGCCGACTACATTGATCCGGCCAGCATTTCCCATCCGGGATTCCAGCTCAATGAGGGCACGCCGAGCAGCACAACTACCAACGGCAACGTTACGATCTTTGGCGTAGCGGTCACTGGAACAGTCACATACGGCAACGCGATAGGCTCGCCTAACCCGCGTTTTGTATCGAATGTAACGATCACCGGAACAGGCTCGCCAAATGTCAGTACGACAACCGCTGCTCCGGGTGCAAATGCCGGCCAGTATGCGCTTAGCGGATTTGGTCCGGGTGCTTATACGGTTGTCCCATCTAAGACTGGTGGTGTAAATAATATTACATCCTTCGATGCCGGCAGGATCGCACAGCACGTTTCGGGAACGAGCCTCCTTACCGGCAATCAACTGCTCGTGGCCGATGTCAGCAACAATGGCAGTGTCTCGTCATTCGATGCCGCACAGATCGCTAATTTTGTTGTTACAGCCTCCAGTGCCGGCACAACCGGAACCTGGAAATTTTTTCCAGTAAGCAAATCTTACTCATCGATAAGCAGCAGCATTTCCGGCGAAGATTACATTGCTCTGCTGATGGGTGAGGTAACCGGCAACTGGACAAACACGGGCTCGAGGCCGGTTGGCAGCAGGCAGTTGGCAGAAGGCAGCGAGCCTGAGAGGAGCTTCACCGTTAATTCACAGAATATGGTGACAGCCGCCGGAAGTGAGGCCATCATACCAGTCAGCGTTGAGGGTGTAGTGAATAAGGGCATCATCGCTTATGAATTCGATCTGCGATACGATTCTCTCGTGATACAGCCTCAGGCAAATCCAGTTGATGTGATGGGAACCGTCAGCCGCGGCCTTACTGTTGTTGCCAGGACAGACGAGCCGGGACTTCTGAGAGTCGCCGTTTACGGCGCGACGCCGATAGACAGTGACGGCCTACTTTTGAATCTTAGATTCACGGCAGTCGGAGATCCCGGTTTAGTGTCGCCGCTCATGTGGGAACGCTTCATGTTTAACGAAGGCGATTCGGCAATCGCGACGGTTGACGGACAAGTCGCGATCTCTTCAACCGATCCGGCCGCGATCATGCCATAGGAGCTAAGCTAAAATATGAAAAGAAAAAGGCTCATTACGAGCCTTTTTCTTTTCCCCTTGCTGCCCGTTGAATTAAAACCTTAACTTCGCAGCAAACTGCATTACTCGCGGGCCGCCTACTGTGTCGGTAATATAACCGAAATCAGTTCCGACATCGCCAATTACGGCATTTGGATTTGCAAAGTTGACGAAATTGAAGACATTGAATGCATCGACTCTTAGTTCGAACGATGTTGTTTCGGTAAGTCGCGTAGTTTTTGATAGGCCCAGATCGAAACGCCTCTGTCTCGGACCGCGGAGAGTATTTCTTCCAAGATTACCGAAGCCTTTATTATTGGGATAACCACCAGCTATCGAGAGCGGCGAAACCAAAACGCCGCCTGTCAGAGCAATGTTGAAATAAGGTGAGTTAATGCCGTTTCCGGTTTGAACCAAAGGGCCATTAATACTTGGCCGTCCAAATGCTAGTCGGTAGAGACCGCCTGAACCTAACCGCACATTTCCATATTGCGATGCGTTACCTGCCACAACTTCAGCTGAGAAAATCGAGAAAGGTGTTCCCGACTGTGCCTGCAAAAAGCCAGATAATGCAAATCCCTCTGTAAGGCGCGACTTATGCCCAAAGGTTGGGATGGCGTAATTGAAGCTCGCCGTGAAACGATGGGTTCTGTCAAAATCCGACAGTGCTCTGTTATTAGGTTCTAAGTTGTTTCCTTGTACTGAAAATCCCACATTCGGCAGATCAGGCTTACCACTTCCTGCCGTTGATCCGGGATCGGACGAATTGGTGTCGAGGGACTTGGCAAAGGTGTAAGAAACATTAGCCGATAAACCGCGTGATAACCGTTGTGTGAGGCTAAACTGCGCCGAATTATAATCTGATTTACCGCTATTGCGTAGAATGATCGCTTCGGGCACGTCAAAGCCGAGAAATGGTGAACGAGCCTCAAAACTGATAACCGCACCCGCCGTATTTGCTAGATTATAATCGATCATGCCGCCCAATGAGGCATTAGCAAATCCGAAGGCTCGTCCGACTCCGCGCGCTCGTGCCGTCGTTCCAGCGTTCAATGCACCGTTCGGGCTACCCGCCGCAAGATAGGCATCAACAAAACGTTGATAGATGGCATCAGGGGTGCTTGTGTCGTTGAGGTCATAACCTTGAGCAAACGAATTTGCTGCAAGAAGTTTCCTGCCTCGTGTTCCGACATAGCGAGCTTCGATCAATGTATTTTTACCGATCTCATACTGAATACCGAAATTAAACTGATGAACAAAAGGTGTTTTCAGGTTTCTATCGACCGCACGAAACTCAAAGGTTTCTGCGATGTTGCCCCGAATCGGTAAGCCGGTTGCCGGATCGATTGGGTTTGGTGTGCCGTCCGCTCCCCTTGTTGTCGGCGTGCCGTCTCGTAACTGATATGTTCCATTCGCTCCGGCAGTTCTAAACATCCGGTTCGGCAGGTAGCCGCTGAAAGGAAAGTTAGGAAACTGCTGTGAGAATGCGGTCGCAATAGGTATATTGGGTGCGGGATATGTAACCTCAGCCTCACGAAGGAAAGGATAGTTACTAAATACTGTGTTAATGAAAGCTGCCGACGGCCTGTCGAAGAACATTCCGTAACCACCGCGAATCACAAGTTTGCCATTGAACAATTCCGGACTGTAGGCAATACCTATGCGAGGAGCGAAATTGTTAAGGTCTTCTCCGTTCAGCGTGTGTTTGGTATTCGCTTTCGTGGTCACGGCGACAGTCTGGTCGATAGCAGAAAACCCTGTCTCACCCACATTCGAGCCTACAATAAAGCCGCTTCTGGGATCATTTATATTGGTCACAAGATTTGGGTCGAAATTACCGATGAGGCCATTTTTTTCAACCGGAAGTCCAAAGAACTCCCACCGAATGCCTGCATTTATCGTTAGTGCCCGTGAAACCTTAAAATCACCTGTAAAGTAGAGGCCGACATCGTTAAACCGAAATCGTTTTTCTGTTATGCCGAACTGTGTATCTGATTCGTTATTAACGCCTCGTAATAGCTGCGTTATATTGTCGAACTTTTCAAACTCTGTAGCCTGCTCTTCCTGTAATGCTGTATCAAAACTGTTTCGCTTAAACTCGCCGCCGAAGCGGAACGTATTAACGCCTTTAACAAGTGTTGCGTTATCACCGAAACTCATAGTTACTTGTTTACGACGGTTGTACGAATCGTTCGGCCCACCGAATGAAAAGCGCTCGAGTAGTGTTCCGGGACGACCGACAAAATGACCGAGGCGACGTGTGGCTTCGCTGTTGTCATATGCGACAGCGGGATTTATGATACCGACTTGTTCGTTAGTAATCGCACCAAATTCATCGGTCAACCGACGCGAATTATTCAGTGAAAAATAGCCGAAGCGGATGTCATTGATAAATGTCGGCGAAAATATATGTGTATCGGTGACTGCCAATACCCGGCTGCGATCAGATCGTTCGCGTATTACAGGCGATGCTAGACTGCCCGGATCGGGAAATGGATCGAAGCCGGGGAAATTTGCCCAGAAAAGTGTTCCGTTTAAGCGGTTATTCTTAGTAATGTCGATATCGCTTCTGAAGTTTACCTGATCTTGCTTGAAATCCGCCGGGAATACATTGCGTTGACGATAAAAAGGATTGCCTCCGTTTATTGTGATCCCATTTCCGCTTGCCGCAGGATCGAAGCCTGCGAAAGTTGCGACCGCATTGGGAGCGGGGATGAAATAACCGCCCGTTGCAGGATTTTTCAACTGAAAAAGAGCGATTGAAGTCGGTGTGAGATTTGCGATTGTCAGAGGAGCCGCCGCAGCGCCGGTATATCCTGAGCAAATTCCAGGAAGCGTTCCTGTTGGCTGATTAAATCGGGCAACCGCGCAGTTTGTTGAATTGTATGCGGCGATAAGACTTGCCGGTGAACGATCACCGGCCAGGCGAAGGAACAACGGCAACACCGTTTGGCTCGATGCGGTAGGCACAAAACCCGTCGAAGCCTCTGTCCGCTGATAACCGCCAAAAAAGAACAGTTTGTCCTTGATCACTGGCCCGCCGATGGTAAAACCGCCCTCATTGCGTCGTGCTCTCGGTTTCTCTATGCCGTCTCGATTGAAGAAGAAATCATTCGCATTAAATTTTTCGTTCTGGACGAAATAATAAGCCGAGCCGTGAAGATCATTCGTTCCTGAACGTGTCACAAGCTGGAAGTTTCCGCCTCCGCTTCGTCCGTTGGATGCGTCGTATAGAGAGGTTTGCAGCTTCACCTCTTGAAGCGATTCTGGTGCAGGCGAAATGTTATCGGTCAGACTTCCTTCATTCGAGGTAATGTTTGTGGCGTCGATGCCGTTGAAGAAAAGACTTGTCGAGGTCGAGCGGGTTCCGTTAACGTTTGGCGAAACATTGCCAGTGCCGTTTATTGAGACAGGAGTTAAGTCCGAACTTACGCCGGCCTCGGCTGAGAGCAACTGTGTAAACGAGCGCGTCGGTGTCGGTATTCTAACAAGCTCCTCAGAACTCAACTGGCGAAATGTAGCCGATG
>JANMDA010000158.1:0-4222 GCA_031376085.1 Chloracidobacterium sp. | reverse complement strand
CCGAGCGTGCGGGGCTTGCAAATGTTTTCCCGATTGGCGCGATCACAAAATCATCTGACGGAAGCGAGCTTGCAGAAATGGGCGAAATGAAAGCCGCAGGTGCAGTTGCGGTTTCGGACGACGGCCGTCCAGTTCCAAATGCAGGAATTATGCGCCGAGCGATGCAATACGCACGCGATTTTGATCTGCCCGTGATCGATCATTGCGAAGACAAATCTCTAAGCAGCGGCGGCGTCATGCACGAAGGAAAAATTTCACTTCTGCTTGGATTAAAAGGCATGCCCGCACTTGCCGAAGACATCGACGTCGCCCGCGACATCATTCTTGCTAAAGAAACCAGCTCGCACATCCACATCGCGCACGTCTCGACCAAAGGCGCGGTCGAGGCAGTTCGTCGTGCAAAAAGCGAAGGAATAAATGTCACCTGTGAAGTCACACCACATCACTTCACGCTGACCGACAAAGCAGTTGAAGGCTACGACACCAACACCAAAATGGCTCCACCGCTGCGTTCCGAAGAACATCTCGAAGCTATCATCGAAGGCATCAAAGACGGCACCATTGACGCCCTCGCAACCGACCACGCACCGCACCACGCAGACGAAAAAGCACTTGAATACGACCGTGCACCATTCGGTATCACAGGCCTAGAAACAGCTTTAGGCTTGGCATTTCAACAGCTTGTAAACACAGGAGTTATAGATTTGTCTAGACTTGTTGAATTGTGTTCCACAAATCCCGCAAAGATATTCCGGCTGAAAAATAGAGGCACGCTTGCTCCCGGTTCAGTCGCTGACATTACTATCATCGATCCCGATCTGAAATGGACATATAAAAGTTCGGAGTCACGTTCAAAATCGCGAAACTCGCCTTTCGATAACTGGGAATTCACCGGTGCGGCAGTTGTAACCATTGTCAGTGGTAAAATTGTCTATCGGCGATGATTATGGCAAATTAGCACAATATGGAATTCCTTTCCGACCCGCAAGTTTGGATCGCTTTCGCCACGCTAACAGTGCTTGAGCTTGTTCTCGGCATTGACAACGTTATTTTCATCTCGATCCTGTCTGGCAAACTGCCGTCTCAACAGCAAGCGAAGGCCCGTTATATCGGCCTCGGCCTTGCTCTGGGCATACGCATTTTGCTTCTGCTTTCGCTTTCGTGGGTTATCGGTCTCGTTGATCCGCTCTTCTCTATTGCTGGCCACGGCTTCTCCGGCAAAGATCTGGTCCTGCTTATCGGAGGCCTTTTCCTGATCGGCAAAAGCACGCACGAGATCCACGGTTCGCTTGAGGGCGAGGAAGGGCAAGGTTCAAAAAAGACTTACTCAGGTTTTGTCAGTGTAATTGTGCAGATCGTGCTGCTCGATATTGTTTTCTCGCTCGACAGCGTGATAACGGCAGTCGGTATGATCTCGACTACTTACGGCCAAAACGGTATCTACATAATGGTAACGGCGGTCGTAATTTCGATCATCGCGATGATGCTCTTCGCGGGTTCGATCGGGGCATTTGTAGAGCGTCACCCGACTATCAAAATGCTCGCGCTGTCATTCCTCTTGATGATTGGCGTTATGCTGGTCGCCGAAGGCTTCCATCAAACCATTCCTAAGGGCTACATCTACTTCGCAATGGCCTTCTCGGTGCTGGTCGAGATACTGAACATGCGTCTGCGCAAAAAAGCTCCTCCGGTGCATTTGCATAGTCAGTTTTCGGATGAGGATGAAGAAGCGGTCAAAGAATAAAAGAGATATCAGCTTCGAACCGGCAGACTTCCCGGCTAACGGGATGTGGAAATGCCAGCTTCCACGCATGTAGACAGAGACGGTGGAATTCCCTGCCCCTGCGTAAAATGTCTCCAACGATCGGATGGCCGATCTTCTCACAGTGAATCCGAAGCTGATTTGTTCTGCCGGTTACTGGTTCGAGTTCGAGCAAGGTTGTATCAGCATATCGCTCTCTGACGCGAAATCTCGTTTCTGACAATTTGCCGCCGTCCATAACGCTCCATTGTTTTATTTCGGCATAGCGGCCGATAGGAGCATTTATCACGCCTTCATCAGCTTCGACCAGGCCCTCGACAAGTGCCAGATAAAGCTTCTCAACGCGTTTTTTCATAAAGTGGTCCGACAATATACGATGCGATCTCGCGGTCTTGGCCACGACGATCAAGCCCGAAGTTTGTTTGTCGAGACGATGAGGCAAGCCGGGCCGGATCAGTTTTGGCGAATTCGCGTTCAGATAAAACGACAAAGCGTTAAGCAGCGTGCCGTTGTTCTCGCGGTGCGATGGATGGACAAGCATTCCGGCAGGTTTATTTACGACGATAAGTTCGTCGTCCTCAAAAATAATATCGAGATTAATTTTCTCCGGCCGCATTGCCGTGCCGCGCGAAAGGTCGGCCTCAAGCTCGATAAAATCGCGTTCGCGCAATAGATAGCCCGAATTAACATGCGTACCGTTGACCTCGCATTTACCTGTTTTGATGAGTTCACGCAGGTACATTTTGCTCAGATCGCGCATATTGTCGAACAGATATTCGCCCAGCTTTTGCTTGTGCGCCGCCGCGTCGATCTCGAAAGTTAGCTTTGTGATTTGTCCGTTATCCATCCGCGTTGTAATTTTAACTCGTGGATGCTGAGATCGAAACATTGATAAAGGGATTGCCGGACGCGGACTCAGCGCGGCGTTTTCTCGACATGTTTCGCGAGAAGCACCCTTCTGATCATAAAAAACTGATCAAGAATGCCGCGCTTCTTTCCGATGTCGCAACGCTTGCAACGTTCAGTCCGCTGCTTGCTGCCACTATGCTGCAAAATCCAGAGTATCTCTGGTGGCTGAGCCGAAGGCGAGCTGAGTCGGGCGGCCGCTCGTCCGAAGAGATGCTCGAATCTCTCACTAAGTTTTTTACTGAAAATCCTGACATCGAACCGCAGCTCGTATTCGCCCGCTTTCGCCGCCGCGAACTGATGCGAATATATCTTCGCGACATCAGACGGCTCGCAACGATCGCTGAGATCACTGAAGAAATTTCAAACCTCGCCGATGCTGTTCTCGAATCGGCGCTCCAAATTGCCCGACGCGAGATTGACACGCGTTTCGGCAAGCCGCAAGGAAGCGACGGCACAACCGCTCGTTTTTGCATCGTCGCGCTCGGCAAACTCGGCTCACGCGAACTCAATTATTCATCGGACATCGACCTGCTCTTTCTATATTCCGAAGAAGGCAGCACGACAGGCGGCAGCCGTGACAAGGTCACAAACCGCGAATATTTCGTCAAGCTCGCCGAATACATTCGCCGCCTCGTCGGCCAGCAAACAGGCGAGGCCGCTTATCGCGTTGATCTGCGCCTGCGCCCTCACGGATCGCTCGGTGCATTGACACTGTCGGTCAATGATACGATGCGATATTACAATACCGAGGCCCGCGGCTGGGAGCGACAGGTAATGATCCGTTCACGCGGCTGTGCGGGCGACATCGAACTTTTCAAAGAGTTTTTTACGGCCATTGAGGACCTCGTCTTTTCAAAAAACGAAACGGTTGAAACTGCGCTCGCTAACGTGAGGCGCTCAAAAGAGAGAATGGATCTCGAAAACATCAACCGGCGAGGCTTCAATGTAAAACTCGGCAGCGGCGGTGTTCGCGAGATCGAATTTCTCGCTCAGGCATTGCAGCTCGCACACGGCGGTAAAGACAGATGGCTTCGCAGCCCGCACACGCTTATCAGCATCGCCCGGCTCACCGACCGTGGACATTTTACTAGTAAAGAATTGTCACAACTATCGGCTGCTTATGAATTTCTTCGCCGCACCGAACACGTTTTACAAATGGAAAACGGCGTCCAAACTCACACGGTTCCGGACGAGGCTGAAAAGCGCTCACTTGTTGCTCATCGCGTAACATTTGCAGCCGGCGGTAATTTCGAACGCGAACTGAAAGCTCATACGAAAAATGTAAGCCACATATTCTCACGCATTTTCGGCGAGGTCCTGTCAGAACTACCTGCGGTAGCGGTCGGTTTAACGGAGCAATCACGAAGCTTTGTTGAATCCGCAGTGACCGATGATAATGTTCAACCACCCGCTACCGCAGACGGTTCTGACTCTTATTTCGCAACCGTCGCACCGCATTTTGCTGCAATGATCGCCACAAGCCTGCAACTCGCGGGCGATTTTCCGGATAAAGGTGACGAATTCGTTGAGCCTGATTACTCATCGATAATG
>JANMDA010000137.1:0-2119 GCA_031376085.1 Chloracidobacterium sp. | reverse complement strand
GAAAATTCACTAAAAACTGCGCGCGGATCACTGCCGTTTGCATTGGCATTGATAAATTCCAAGCCCCAATCGAACGGATGCACGACGCGATCGTCATCGAGCATCGCCAGATGCCGTTCGCGGTTGTGCATGTACTTTTTGAGCATTGGCAAGATTTTTTGCTGTGGATTAACACAGATTACGCGGATAAGAATATTTGGATTTGATCCGCGCTTATCTGCGTTCATCTGCGGCCAAATTTCTTTTCTTATGCGGCGGCGGCTTTCGCTTTTTGCACGATCTTTTCGTAAAACGCGATGTATTGCGGAATGATCTTCGATGTGGAATATCGCTGCACCGCAAGTTCGCGGCCTTTTTCGCCAAACGTGCGGCGAAGCTCTTCGTCTTTGAGCAGCAGCAGCGTGTCAGCGGTCATTTTTTCGACATCGCCGACATCGCTCAGAAAACCGGATTCGCCATCGTTGATGACCTCGGGAATGCCGCCGATCCGCGTCGCAATTACGGGCACTTCACATGCCTGGGCTTCGAGTGCTGCGAGGCCAAATGATTCTAATTCGGACGGCAGCAGAAACACATCCGCGACGCCCATATAGTCGGCGATATTTGCCTGCTTGCCGACAAAAACCACATGGTCCTTCATGCCCAACTGCTCGGCACGATACACACAGGCCGAGCGTTCGGGACCGTCGCCGACCATCACAAGCCTTGCGTTCTCACCGGTGGCGCGAACCTTTGCGAGTATCTCGACGCAGTCGTTTGGACGCTTGACCGGCCGGAAGTTCGATACATGGACCAAAAGCCGCTCACCGTTTGGCGCGAGCTCTAACCGTAAGGGCGAATCCGGCGGCAGCCGCTTGTAATGATTCTGGCAAATGAAATTTGGTATGTCCTCGATCTCGTCAAAATCAAACGTCTCGATCGTTGCCTGCTTCAAAAATTTCGACACTGCCGTAACGCCGTCCGACTGCTGCAAACCGTAACGCGTGATCGGCAAGTAAGAACGGTCAGCACCGACAAGCGTGATATCCGTGCCGTGCAGAGTGGTTATCACCGGCACATAGCGCTTCTGCTTGATAGATTCGCGGGCGAGTATCGCCGAGATCGAATGCGGTATCGCGTAATGAACATGCAGCAGATCAAGCTTCTCGGCTCGCGCGACCGTCGCCATTTTTGTCGCAAGCGCAAGATCATACGGCTGATGTTCAAAAAGCGGATACGACATCATTTCCACTTCGTGAAAATGTATGCGTTCACTAAGCTCGGTCAGCCGCGTCGGCAAAAATGACGAGATAAAATGGACGTTATGCCCACGCTCGGCAAGATCGCGGCCAAGCTCAGAGCCGACGATGCCGCTGCCGCCGTATGTTGGATAAACCGTGATTCCAATGTTCATAAAAGCCAATTTGAACCAAGCGAATATGGTATCACGCTTTTTTACGAACGAGATAAACAACGCCTTTATTATCGTCGGTAAAGAGAAAAGAGTTTACATCGAGTTTTAGGATGTCACACGGGCGACCCAACACATTACCTTTTGAGAGAAAACCATTTATAAAGTCCTGCACTTTTTGCCCTTTTCGCATAATGACGATCTTGTAACCATGACCGATGTCCTTGTTGGTCGAGCCGTGAAGCGATACAAGAAATGCATTTTTGATGGTGTCGGACGAGTCGGCATCATCGAAAAGATCGAAACCGAGAGCCGATGAGTGAGCCGGAAAATATGCATATGGTTTTGCGACACCTTTGCAGCCCGACGCACGTTTGAATTGCGGATCGGCAAAGATCTTGCCGTTCGACGAATAGCAATAAGGCCATCCGTAATCGGTGTTTTGTTTGAGAGCATAAAATGTCTCGTCCGGCTTCTGTAAGCCAAGATGATCGGAGCCTTGCCCCGACGCCCAAAGGAACTTGCCGATCCATTTCAAGCCGACGGCGTTGCGTAAGCCTCTTGCAAATTCGCGTTGCCCCAAGCCGTCAGGATTCATCTCGATCACGCTCGCCCGTACTTTTTCCTTCTCGATGCAGGCGTTGCAAGACGAGCCGACCGAAACATACAACTTGCCCGCAGGCGAAAAGGTAATGGTCCTGGTCAAGTGCCAGCCGCCGTATTTGTAGC
>JANMDA010000074.1:0-1647 GCA_031376085.1 Chloracidobacterium sp. | reverse complement strand
GACAACCTCTGGAAAATCTATTACAGACTGTTTGCGGTTATGCCGGTCACTAAAGTTACGATGGTAGTCCTTCGGCCGGGTGAAGAGCGGCCGCGAACTTTGGATATCGCGACGAAAATCTCCAAAACCGCGCAAGAAGTGGATTACGAAATGATCTGGTTGAAAATTCTGCGGCACGGCTGGGATAAGTGGCGCACGGACAAATACTTTGAATTCGGGAAAGAGCTGTTGATCTGGCGAATGTCGACTTTCAGAATGTCTGAATCTGCACTTGATTCAATGATGTCCAAGGCCAGGGACCACAAGTCGCTAATTCTCGACCTTCGTGGAAACGGCGGCGGCCGTGTTGACGTCCTTAAGCGTCTAGCAGGATATCTCTTTGACAAGGACATCAAGATAGCCGACGAAAAGACACGGAAAACAACGAAGCCGTTAATCGCGAAAACACGAGGGAAGGACGTTTTCAAAGGGGATCTGATCGTATTGATCGATTCCGAATCGGCGTCGGCATCAGAAGTATTGGCCAGGATAGTTCAACTCGAAAAGCGCGGCAAAGTTATTGGTGACCGCTCGATGGGCGCAGTAATGGAATCGCATTTTATCAATATGAATCTGGGCGCATTGACCACTTTATATTATGGTATGTCGATCACCATTGCGGATCTTATAATGAGTGACGGCAAGAGCCTTGAAAAAGCCGGTGTAGTACCGGATGTCGTGATGTTAGCATCGGGCAGTGACATGGCCGAAAAAAAGGATCCGGTTATTTCGAACGCGGCAAAACTATTGGGTGTTGACATCACGCCCGAAAAAGCAGGCACCTTCTTCCCGTTCGAATGGGACGACTAAGCCGTTCATATCGTATCTTGACATCGTGCTGATAAAAGAAGATTATTCTATTTAGATCGTGGTGAGTTAATGCGACTTGCGACCACGTTAAATAAACTGCTAAACAGCCATAGACAAATCTTATTAAAAAGTCTCGCTGTTTTGGCGAGGCTTTTTGTTTATGAAAAATTTTCGCGAACTTCTCGATTCTGACGGCATATACGTTTTTGACGGAGCGGTCGGAACGCGCCTTTACGACAAAGGCGTCTATATCAATCGCAGCTACGACGAGCTAAATCTCACAAATCCCGATCTTGTGCGCGAGGTGCATGAGGAATACGTAGCAGCCGGCGCACACATCATCGAAACCAACACATTTGGGGCGACGCGGCATAAGCTTCAACCCTACGGCCTCGAAAGTAAATTGCGCGAGATCAATGTCGCTGCCGTAAAAATTGCGCATGAAGCCGCGGGTGACAAGGCTTATGTCGCCGGAGCTATCGGCCCGCTTGGGTTGCGGCTCGAACCTTTTGGGCCGACATCATTTGACGAGGCAAGAGAGATGTATATGGAGCAGGTCGAGGCATTGCTGGAAGGCGGCATCGACCTTTTCATCCTCGAAACTTTTTCCGAATTGCCGCTGATCGAACAGGCAATTCGCGCGGTGCGGGAACTATCCGATCTGCCGATCTTCGCTCAGATGACGATCCAGATGGACGGCAAAACTCTCTACGGCGACACGCCGGAGCATTTTACAAAGAAGCTGGACGAACTCGGCGTCGATGTCATCGGCCTGAATTGCGGAATGGGGCCGAACCA
>JANMDA010000052.1:0-1827 GCA_031376085.1 Chloracidobacterium sp. | reverse complement strand
TAGTAATTTGTCAGCCCTGAATTTGTAACTACATCGATCGAGCGAGGATAGAGATATGACAAGATTGTTTGCGGCAATTCTGATCTTTGGTTTGACGGTTTTTGCGGTTGTCGGCGAACCGGCCGCGACGGGTGATGCGGCAAATGTCGTAGATCAAAAGCCGGCTCAGGCGATGCCGGTCAACGGTATAGACCATGTTATCTGGATATGGTTCGAGAATAAGGAAAACACCTCGATCACTGCCGCGTCGGCGCCGTTTTTTGCTAGCTTTGCAGCGGCGGGCGTTAATTTTACTGAGTTTTACGGCCACACTCATCCTTCGCAGCCGAACTATCTGCATGCTTTTTCCGGTTCGGCTCAGGGCCAGACGACCAACAATTACTGCACGTTTCCGATTGGGACTAACAGTTTGCCGCAGCAATTGGCGGCAGCGGGCAAATCGTGGCGGGTTTATGCGCAGAACTATCCCGGAAGCTGCTCCGATGTGACGACCTCTACGGGCGGCGTTGACCTGATCGGCCCGGGCGGAAATTACGACCGCAAACACAATCCCGCAATACCGTTTGAAGGCACGCGGCTGACTCCAGCTCAGTGTGCAAACATTCAGCCGCTGGCGAATTTTGATCCACTGGTCAATTTTTCTTTTGTTGTTCCAAACAACATAAACAGCATGCACGACGGCACCATCGCGCAGGGCAATACATTTCTGCAGACATTAATGCCTCTCATTACGAACAGTCCCGACTGGGCGCACACGCTTGTGATCGTCAGCTTTGATGAAGGGACAACTACCTTAAACGGCGGCGGGCATATTTACACGGCGGCTCGGGCACCGTGGCTTTCGGCGGCGAGTTCATCAACTTTTTATAATCATCACAGTGCTCTAAGAACAATCGAAGAGATTTTCGGATTGCCTTATTTGGGCGGAGCTGCGACGGCGACGACAATGACCGAGCTGTTTCCGCCCGTCGCAACGCCGACAAACACTGCGACGAATACTGCAACAAACACTGCGACAAATACGCCGACGAATACTGCAACATCAACAGCTACTGCGACGGCAACCTCAACATCGACGAATACATCAACGAATACACCGACAAACACGGCAACGGCTACGCCAACAAATACGCCGGTATATGACCTTACGATCAGTCAAACCGATGCTCCCGATCCAGTCGTGAGCGGCCAGCAGTTAACATACACGTTAACGGTGACCAATTCGCCAAGCGCGTTAGGCGGCAATGCCTGTCCGAATGTGCGATTCAACAATCCGACCGGTGTTCCCGTTATATTCAATAACGCAACCGGGACCAATGGTTACGGCGTATCTTACGATCCGAACGGAGTGACATTTTCGGGAGGCTGTCTCAGCTCATTGGCAGGAACCGCTACCGCAACATTGACGGTTGTATTAACACCGCAGTCCGCCGGAACGCTAACCAACCCGGGAACTAATGTCGTTGTTGACCCTGAAAACAACTGGCCCGAAAGCAACGAGAGCAACAATACAGCCCAAACCATTACGACGACAGTTAATTCGCCGTCGCTCAGCGGCACTGTGACATACGGCAACGCGATCGGTGCTCCGCCGCCGCGTTTTGTTTCAAACGTGCTATTGAGCGGCGTTGGCTCGCCGAACGTTTCGACGACGAGTGATTTCCCCGGCGGCAATTACACGCTTACGGGTTTTGGAGCGAGTTCATACACGGTGACGCCGACAAAGACGGGCGGCGTGAACGGCATAACCTCGTTCGACGCGGCAAGGATCGCACAACACGCCTCGGGCATAAGCACTTTGACAGGCAACGCACTGATCGTGGCCGA
>JANMDA010000039.1:0-3232 GCA_031376085.1 Chloracidobacterium sp. | reverse complement strand
CGGCGGGCTTGCCGGCGGAGTTTCGACCGCTGTGAAAGCGATCAAGCCTGAGGTAAAAGTTTGGGGCGTCGAAACGGTCGGTGCCGAAGCGATGACACAGGCGCTTGCTGCCGGCCATCCGGTTGAGGTTACTAACACCTCCATCGCCAAGACGCTCAGCGCCCCGCATGTCTCTGACGCCACATTCGTACTCGCAAAACAAAATCTCGAATCAGTAACCCTAGTCACAGACGCTGAAGCTATTAAATCTCTCGTATTCCTCGCCGAACGTCTCAAAGTTATCACCGAACCTGCTGCGTCATGCACGTTAGCCGCTGCTGAAATATTGAAAGATAATTTCTCCCCGGAAAGCAATGTCGTTTTGATATTCTGCGGCGGAAATATGGGCGTACGAGATCTTTGTTCGTATCTTTCCTAATCAAAATTACATTCGCAGGTCCACACTTGAACATACTAAGTTTATGTTTTGTCCTTCAGTGTCTAAAACAATGCGATTCTGACATCTTCCGTTAAGGTTGTGGTGACACTAATTGGCATCATTACCAAAAATACATCCTTTGCCTAATTTATTTGTGACAACTGAGTAAAGCATCACCAAGTATTTTACTGGTCGTTATTTCGCAGTTGCCAATATCTTACTGAATGGCACGAATATTGATAGAGATTCCCGCGTAACACGAGCTGGTTCAGGCTCATAGATCAACTCTGGATTAAAACACTAAAATGAAAAATCAAAAAGGCTTCTCACTCATCGAACTTCTTATCGTTGTCGTTATCATCGGCATTATTGCTGCCATTGCGATCCCCAATCTTCTTGCTTCGCGTCGCTCGGCCAATGAAGGTGCGACCATTTCGGCTATGCGCACGATACACGGTGCTCAAAACACATATCTAAGTACGCACGGCAACGGCGACTATGCCGGTGCGCAGGGCGGACTTGACGGCAGTGGGCTTACGCAGCTTGGGGCAGTGAACGTCATCGACAGCACGTTGGCCTCAGGAACAAAAAGCGGTTACGTTTACTTGACCGGTACGACGGGCAAAACGTCCTTGGCTCCTGCAACTTTTTGTACACGTGCAATACCGACGACCAACACCGGCGTTACGACCACCGGCTCGCGTTGCTTTGGAGTCGCAACCGACGGGGTCATCATGACCAACACGGCATCCAGTGTTGCAAACTGCGGATGCTCGATCGGCGGCGGCGGTGAATTCGTTGAACGGTCATCACCGTTGGAACAGTAAGTCAACTTTCACGTTGTTCGAAATCGGCGGCTGTAGCAATAATTGCTGCAGCCGCCGGACTACGTTTACGATTTTATGGAGCTTATTTCAAACCGAAAAGTGTGACCTGCGATCTCGCGCCGCGTTTTGCGGTGTAAGCTTCGTACCATACGTCAACTTTTTTGATATAGCGGTCTTTGCCGTTGAGATCGAGAGCACGCGTCTCGCCCCCGGCTCGAATGAGATTGCGGATCTCAAATTCCTCTTTTGCTCCGTTGCCGTAAGTAACCACCAGCTTATAAAACCTGACAGCACGATGCTGAACGGTGATCTTCAGCCTGCGAAACTGGCCGTCGCCGCTCAGATGCCATGTGTCCTGTTCGCTGCGGTCCTTGACCTCTTTAGAACCGAGGTTTTCCCATTTTTGAGCAGAAGCGACAATTGCCCCGGCCGACAAAATAAATAACACTGACGATAAAATAATAAGTTTTTTTAACATATTTCCTCCTGGTGTTTTTAGATTGCGGATTCGCAATAATAGTTTGAATTTTGCCTCAAGAAAACATCGGTTGTAAAGCCCGCAGGCGTTTGTTATGCTCACGTTATGGCTCAAACCAAAGGACTTTCTAACATGGCGGGCAAGTTTGCTCATCTCATCGCAGTTGCCGGATTAGCGGCGTTCTTCTTCGGGCTTTTCGGCTGGGGAAGAAACCTTATGCTTGCCGGAATAGCCCTGATTTTCGTATCGCTAGCGGCGTATTATATCGAAGAGATCGCCCAGCGAAAACAGGGTTGATTCACATTGGATTATGCAATACGATGCCAAAACACCTGACGAATACATCGACGGACTGCCTGAAGATCGCAAGACAGCTCTCTCGGCTCTCCGCAAGGTGATAAACGACAACCTGCCAAAAGGTTTTAAGGAAACTATGGGCTACGGCCATCTTGGCTGGGTCGTGCCTCACGAGACCTATCCGCCGGGCTACCATTGCGACCCGAAGCTGCCGCTCGCCTTTATGGGTATCGCGTCACAGAAAAACCACATCGCCGTTTATTCGATGTGCTTGTACGGAAATGTAAAACAACTCGATTGGTTTCGCTCCGAGTGGCCAAAACATTCGAAGAAAAAGCTCAACATGGGCAAATCCTGCATCCGCTTTACCAAGCTCGAAGACATCCCGCTCAAACTCATCGGCGAACTCGCCTCCCAAGTCACGCCGCAGCAATGGATCGAAATCTACGAAAAGGCCCTCAAGCGATAGTGTCCGCAGAGCAATGCTGCGTCGGGCTATGCCCGACCCGCGTTTCGTGGTATATAGCCACGTCCCTTTAGGGCGTGGTTAAGGTGAGAAAAATGATCGTAGCCCGTTTTAACGGGCTTAAATGAATCAGGCTTAAGCCGCCGGGAAAAAAAGGACGATAAATCGCCCTTTTATCATTTTCTCAACCAAAACCACGCCGTGAACGACGTGGCTATGTGCCCTTCGGGAAAACCGTCAGCGACGGTGAAATATTTGTAGCCCATATCGCAAGATATGGGTAAGGATAAGCGGTGCGTCTGAACCGTCGGAGACGGTGACATATCGTGCGATATTATCGGTGTTATTATGCCGCCGTTTCCAACGGCTTGCGGGTTTGGTTCGTGTCGCTCCCACAGTTCGCACTGTGGGCTGCAAATATACCGTCTGCTTCGTGGACTAAAGCAGATTCTTGTCGCCGAAGGTGACAAACATATATAGCCCAGGGTGAAACCCTGGGTAATGTTCACGAGCGGATTCGCGTCCCTGAAGGGGACGAACGATTGTTGCTCCCTTTCAGGGAGCGGATGTATGTGGTGTCGTGTTCGTAGGGTTTCACCCTACGCTATATATGTGTGTCCCTTTCAGGGACTTTTAGGACGGTGCCCGTCGATGTGCGGAACGGCGGGATGCGGGAAAGACGGGACGCATTTTGGGCCTCCGAGAATGAAATTCTGAGTCCACGGAACGAAATTCTGACATCACGG
>JANMDA010000029.1:0-2037 GCA_031376085.1 Chloracidobacterium sp. | reverse complement strand
ATGTCGCCGTCCTCAGGATCGTGCTTTTCCGCGATCTTTATGAGTCCGCATTTCTGTAGGACCTTTGTTGAGGCGTTCCATTCAGCCAACGTATGTGCGTCAATCATTTTCACTTCAAGGACAGCAAAAGCTTTATTGATCAATCCCGTCGCAGCCTCAGTTGCTAAACCTTGATTTTCATAACTTGGAGCCACACTGTATCCAAATTCGACCATACCAGTGTCATCAGGAGCACCTTTGTAACCTCCGCAGCCGATCAATTTATTGTCAGCCTTGTGAACAATAAGATGCATTCCCCAAACTAATGCCCGCAGATCGTCTTCGATCATTTTTAGCGAGTAAGCGACCGATTCTGGAAAGATAAGCCAGTTGTCAGCGAGATCAACGTCATGGTTTTTTGCGAGTTCAGACTCGCTTGTTAAAAGAATTTCCAGATGTTCGAGCGTGCAAGGAATTATTTTGAGCCTTTTGGTTTCGATCATGCTGTCTGTGTTTTAGCTTTATTCCAAAGGTCGTCCATCTCTTTTAGGCTCGCGCGCTCCAGATCTTTACCTTCGCGTTTTAACTCGTCTTCGATAAACTTGAACCGCTGGCGGAATTTTCGGTTTGTTTTCTTGAGTGCTGTTTCGGGTTCAATGTCCAAATGCCGGGCGAGATTCATCACGACAAAAAGCAAGTCGCCAATTTCCTCGGCGGCATTCTCTTTTTGGCCTTTGTTTAGGGCATCTTTTAGTTCTGTGACTTCCTCATCCAACTTTTCAAAGATTTGATCCGCGTTTTTCCAGTCAAACCCAACCTTTGCCGTCTTTTTCGTGAGTTTCAGGCCTTCGAGCAGTGCCGGAAAATGGACAGGCACTTCATCAAGGATTGAATCGAGGTCTTTTACCGCTTTCCCTGACGCCTTTCGCTCGTTGGCTTTGAGCTGGTCCCAGTTGTCGAGAACATCCTGAGCCCGGGCTAATTTCGTATCGCCAAAGACATGAGGGTGCCGCAATATAAGCTTCTTTGTCACTCCATCGGCGACTTCGTCAATCGTAAAATCGCCGCGTTCGGCGCCGATCGTCGAATGAAACACGACTTGCAGCAGCAGATCGCCTAGTTCCTCACATAGATTCGTCGTGTCGCCCGTCTGGTCTGCCTCTTGAATAGCGTCAAAAGTTTCGTAAGATTCCTCTAGCAGGTATTGGGCAAGCGAACCATAGGTCTGCTCATGATCCCAAGGACAGCCGCCCGGAGCGCGGAGCCGGGCCATTACGGCGATTAATTCGTCGAAAGATTTGGACAT
This sequence comes from Chloracidobacterium sp., assembly GCA_031376085.1. Taxonomy (GTDB): domain Bacteria; phylum Acidobacteriota; class Blastocatellia; order Pyrinomonadales; family Pyrinomonadaceae; genus OLB17. Next base: position 752 of record JANMDA010000029.1, on the reverse strand, counting down.
GAGCTAAATTTTGAATTCTTTTTCGCCAAAATGCTACTATCGAGACAGGATTTCAAAAATATGATCGGTAATGACGACAACAGCGAAGAAGTAAGTTTTAAGGTCGCGGACAGACGAAAATTTAATGCTGACGGCTCTGTAAAAGAAGGTGTAGTGCTCGAAGCTGCAAAGGTGGAGGAAAAGTCGGCGGATCAACCAAAGGTTGAGACTGAGGCTAAAGCACAAGATCCAGATGAAAGCATAGAACCAGAAACTCCATTCGAAGGCGAGTCTGACGAAAGGGAAATTCCCGGAGCCGAAGACCCAGCGAGTTTTGTAAATTTTCTCTCGACACTGGCTACCAACGCTGCCGCTGCACTAGGCGCCGTCCCTCATCCGGCGACCGGTAAGCGAACTCTCGATCTGGAAACAGGCAAATACTGGCTCGACGTTCTTGGGATGGTCAAAGAAAAGACCAATGGCAATCTTCACCCTCAGGAAACCCGCCTGCTTGACGGACTGCTCGGTGACCTGCGAATGCAGTATGTTCAGCTTGTTCGAGCGACCGAGGAGAAGCTAAAAGCTCAGGCCGCACAGCAATTTTCCGGCGCCGATATTTTAGGTAAGAAATAGTTTAGCCATATAGTACACAGAGATTTTGAGAAATCGCCTCTGTGCGCTCTGTGATCTCGGTGGCATTATCTTCTTATGAAACTTACGTTTCTCGGCACAGGCACCTCGACCGGCGTTCCGTCCATCGGGTGCGACTGCGA
>JANMDA010000436.1:0-12481 GCA_031376085.1 Chloracidobacterium sp. | reverse complement strand
CACTTTCAAGTCGCCGATTTCAGTTTCACTGCACACTGAAGCCTGCCCGCTTTTTGTGCCGCTCGCCGAAGAGAATTGGACAAACGAGCCCGAGACTAACTCGATAGCTGCCAAGTATCTGGCTGAGATGAACAAATTTCACCCGGACGTACTCGTTCTAGGCTGCACGCATTACCCGATCCTGAAAGACGTGATCCGGCAAACCGTGGGCGAAAATGTTAAGCTAATTGATTCCGGCGAAGCGACCGCCGAAGAGGTCGAACAGCTTTTAGCCGATAAAGGCTTGGCGAATCCGAATGCGGTCACAGGCCGTCGTGAGCTTTGCGATGATCTCGATCATTTTTACGTGACGGACGCTGCCGACAGATTCGCCCGCGTCGCCGAGAGATTTTTAGGAACCAAACCGTCGAAACTCGAAGCGATCGAAGTTTACGGTGTCGATGAGTTAAAAAAGATTTAGCCCGCGAATTACGCGAATGAACGCGAATTAAGAAATCTATTGCTTGCCTGATTCGCGTAATTCGCGGGCAAAAAAACAAATGACATACGAGAGAATTGACAAGAGAACCCACGACCAGATACGCAATACCAAGATCACGCCCAACATCTCGCCCTACGCCGAAGGCTCGGCGCTTATTGAGGTCGGCGGAACAAAAGTGATCTGCACGGCGTCGGTTGAGGACCGCGTGCCGATGTTCATGCGGAACAAAGGCCTCGGCTGGGTCACTGCCGAATACGCAATGCTGCCGCGTGCGACGAACACCCGCACGCAGCGTGAAACGCAGCGGCCGTCGGGCAGAACACAGGAAATTCAGCGTCTAATCGGCCGCAGTTTGCGGGCCGTGGTCGATACCAAACTGTTGGGCGAGCGGCAGATATATCTCGATTGCGATGTGATTCAGGCCGACGGCGGCACACGCTGCGCTTCGATAACAGGCGCGTATGTTGCTTTGGCGCTCGCATGCCGGAAACTGGTAAAACAGGGCACGATAAAGACCTCGCCGATCCTGAGCGAGGTCGCAGCGGTCAGCGTCGGCATTATCGAAGGCACGGCGATCCTCGATCTCGCCTACGAAGAAGACTCGACCGCCGATGTCGATATGAACGTCGTCTGCACGGGCCTTGGCAAATTCATCGAGCTGCAAGGCACAGCCGAGCGCGAACCGTTCTCGCGCGAGCAAATGGACGAGATGCTGATCCTCGCCGACATCGGCGTCAATAAACTTTTTGAGATCCAGCGAAACGCGCTGGCGGGATAAGTTATGAGAGAGAGGGAATTTGAAGGAAGAGTGGCGATCATCACCGGCGGCACGCGCGGCATCGGTAAGGCGATCGTTTTGGAACTGGCTCGTCGCGGCGCAAATGTTGCGTTCAATTATTCAAAAAGCTCCGACGAGGCCGAGACGCTAAAGACGGAAGTGGAAAAGCTTGGCGTCAAAGCAATGGCTGCTCAGTGCGATGTAGCAAACACTGAAGCTGCGGCGGAATTTGTTGGTCAGGTCAAGGAAGAATTTGGAACGGTTGATTTTCTAGTTAACAACGCCGGCATCACCCGCGATCAATTGATCCTGCGGATGAAAGAGGAAGATTGGGATGCGGTTATAGATACAAATCTCAAAGGAGCGTGGAATTTCTCGAAAGCAGCAGTTCGTCCCATGATGCGGAACGAAAATGGCGGTTCGATATTGAATATTACTTCGATCTCCGGCGTCGTCGGAATGCTCGGGCAATCGAATTATTCCGCATCGAAAGCAGGAATGATCGGCCTGACAAAATCGCTTGCCAAGGAGATCGCCAGCCGCAAGATAACTGTCAACGCTCTCGCCCTAGGCCTTATCGAAACCGACATGGCATCCGAGATGAACGACGAATATCGCGAAAAGATAATTTCCCAGATACCGCTAGGCCGTCTTGGAAACGTCATAGAAGTTGCTGAGATCGTCTGCTTTTTACTTTCACCCTCTGCCGCATATATTACCGGCCAAGTCATCCAGGCCGACGGCGGACTCGCGATGTAGTCAACCGATGTCTCTGAAATACCAAACCGACACGGACGAACCGGAAGTTCAGGATACACAGGCATCTCAGGTTCCAACGCCGCCATTCCCTTATTACACAGTTATTTTGCTGGCGTGCATCGCGACGGTTTTCGCTGTTCAATTTCTGACGAGCAGCGACCCATTCTTTTTGACCACGGATCGCGTCTCTGCGCATGTGGCTGGATTTGACAAGCTCGCGTTTGCCTCTGGGCACGAATATTGGCGAATTCTGACAGGGGCGACGCTGCATTCGGGACCCCTCCATGTGGTGATGAACAGCTACGCTTTTTACAGTTTCGGACGATTATTCGAGATGCTTTCGAATCGAGCGCATTTGGCAATTGTATTCGTATTGTCAGCGCTGGGCGGCGGCGTTTTGAGTCTTATATTTGCGCCAACAGTTACTTCCGTCGGTGCTTCGGGAGGAATAGTCGGCCTGATTAGCTACCTAGCAGTTTACGCTTTTCGCCGGCGGCAATTCATATCACCCGAGTTTCGAAAGAGTTTGCTCATCAATATTGGATTTATTCTGGTTTTTGGCATTGCTCTTTATCAAGTTATCGACAATTTTGGGCATGTAGGCGGGTTGATCACCGGAGCGATCTATGGTTTTATCCAAATTCCAGGCGATGAATATGTTGATCCACGAAACGCGGGTTTTATAACAAGAATTTTTGGATATGTAGCTCTTGGAATCTATATACTTACCTCGATTCTGACAATTCTCTTATTGATAAACGCTCACTAGATTTATGCCCCGCGTTCGTGTCCATCAGCATGTCAATCCGTTCGCTCCGCATTTTCGGCAAGAGCCGGAGCCGATATATCTCACTAAAATATTTGCAACGCCGGAATTGCCGCTTCATCTAGACATCGGCTGTGCTCGCGGAAGATTCATTTTGAAAATGGCCGAGGCCGAGCCGCATTGGAATTTTCTTGGACTGGAGATCCGCGAACCGTTGGTTACCGAGGCAAACGAGATCGCATCAGAACAAAATCTCACCAATCTCCATTATGAATTTTGCAATGCAATGATTTGGCTGGATCGATTGCTCGCCGATCTTCCAGAAGGTTTATTGCAGGCCGTAACGATCCAATTCCCCGATCCGTGGTTTAAGAAAAAACATGCAAAACGACGAATGGTCAACAACGAGTTAGTTGGGGCGGTAGTAAATAAACTCGCCGTAGAGGGAACAATTTTTGTTCAGACCGATATCGAATTTTTGGCCCAAGAAATGTTTTTACTTTTTCGTGAAAACAAATTTTTGGTAGAGATCGCAGCAAATCAAAATCCTTTTCCAATTAAGACTGAACGGGAAAGGGCAGTTGAAAACAAAGCACTGCCGATCTATCGGGCAATATTTAAAAAAACATAGTCCTCTGCTTAATACAGAGGGCCAGTTTTTTTGACAAATTAATAAGCGATCATTCGATGAACAATTCAGGTATTACCAGTTAATATCAACCTCATAATTATCTGCGCCGCCGCTCGGGTCAAAGACCTGAACGATCGCAGTGAAATCATTGTCCCACGAGGGTTGTTGAGTAACGGTTACAGAGCCGCGCCCATTTCTTTTACGGGCCGTTATCGATCCTGGCCGACGAGCGAGATAGCCGTTGATGTTAAAGTTAACGCCGGACAGTCCGGTTCCCGCTGTGTCCTGTGTCTGAACATCAGAGCCAGAGATAGTGATGTTCGCGGTTTGATCGACGCGACCTCGCCATCGTACGCTGCCTGAACGATAAGGCTCCTCGACATTGCTTGTTCCTGTCCACGAAATCTCGACACCATAATTATCTGCCCCGCCCTTTCGATCATAAATCTGCACGATGGCAGTGTAGTTGTTTGAACGAGTTGGCTGCTGGATCACTGATACGTCGCCGCGGCCATTTGTCCTTCTGGCAGTGACCGTAGTCGCTCGTCGCGGCAAGGCCCCGTTGACGTTTTGATTATTGGTTTGGACTCCGTTGCCGCTCACATTCTCAGCGTAAATAGAACTTCTGCGGAGAATGATATTGGCCCTGTCATCGACGCGCCCGCTCCAGGTTGCAGTACTCGTGGAATTTCCGCCACCGCCAGGATTTGGCGGATAGTTGCCAAGAGGGACGTCATATGTTCTTGAGCGGTTGTTATAGCCGTCATCATAACCCTGTTGAAAATAGAGGCCAATGTTCGGGTCATAACCGCGTGCAGCGTTATCGCCAGACCTGTTCTGGCCTCCGTTCCGGCGTTCGGTTTGGCCGATCGTGTAGCCTGAGTCGTAGGCGCTTCGCTGTGAATTCGTCCAGCGATTGGTCGGACGCACGCTGTCATATCCGGCCGAATATCCGCGTCGAAAATAATCCTCATATTGCGAAGTATATTTATTGCGGTGCCGGCGATAGTCGCTGCTGCGACTGCTGTTAGCATCACTGACGCCGTCCTGATAACCTTCGTCATAATAAGCACATTGTATTGGTGATGCGGTATTTCTGTCGCACTGGGCCGATGCGGATATGCTGCCAAAAGCGATCGTGCAAAATAGCATTGTGCAAATAAATAAAGTTTTCATTTCTGTTTCCCTCCTGCTTTTTCAAGTAACCTGCAACGGATAAGTTCTCAAAGTCCGCCTCCATTTCGATGAATACTCGGGCGGTATTCGATGTATATAATTTTGTGTTATGTCCAGCGTTTTTCTTTTTGAAATCTCTTGATGACCATGTCGCGCCGCAATTTTGGCAGATGATCGATAAACAGCTTACCATCGCAGTGATCGGTTTCATGTAAAAAAGCACGAGCGGCATAGCCCTCAGCCTCGCGTTCGAACCACTCGCCGTTCTCATCTTGTGCCCGCAGCCGCGCCTTTTTTGCACGAACAACGACAGCAGGTACCTTGCCGACAGACAGACAGCCTTCCTGACCTGACTGTTCTCCCTCAACTGCGATGACCTCAGGATTGGCGGCAATCAACTTGACGTCTTCGCAATCCATTACAAAAAGCCGCAAGTTCAACCCGATCTGCGGCGCGGCGAGTCCGACGCCTTCGGCATCGTACATCGTTTCGAACATATCGGCGCAAAGATCGGCAAGATCTTTACTAAAGTCCGTGATCGGTCGGCCGACTTCGGCCAGCACTTGTTCGGGATATTCGGTGATTTTTCTGACCGGCATATCTATCGCGGAATAATGCCCGTACGCGAATCGCGTCGGAAATCGCGCTTTGCATTAAAGCCTTTTTCTTCGCGTCCGAGGCATTCCCAGCACACTATACGAGGCTCGTTCGTTGGCGAAAGAAACGTGTTGTAATGCTCGGTTTCTCTATCGCATTCCGAACACCGCACGCTAGGTTTGTCCATATTCTTAGGATCCATTGTCTCAATCATTGGGCCTTTTTCCTTAAGAGGAATAGTTTCTCAAGATAGAATTCCTGTTCCTTTTCTATAGTGTAGTTTGCCTGAACATAATTTTCCAACGGGCGGCACGCTTCGGTTACAAGGCATTTCTCGCTGACAACAAGCCATAACATTTCCGAGTCCGCCGGGATTCTGGAAATAAAAAAATCGATCTGTTTTTTCAGGCTGTATTCCGTCCCGGACGCCGCTTCTTTTTCGAGTTCGAAGTAATGGTCATCCGGCAAAATCCGGTTTACCCCGTGATAGTGAAAGGGCATAGCAAGTACCTCATATGTCGGGAAAACAATTATCGGCTGTCCCGTACCCTCATTTTGCTCGATAAATGCTCCGACGCGGCCCCAGTCGCCGCGCTTTGCCATATTGGGATATAAACCAACGATAGCATAGGAGAATGACGCCAGAACAAGCAGCGAGCCGGCTATCGCGAGAGTTGTGTTTATTGGCCGCATCTGTTTTCCTTCAGTGACAAAAATATCAGAAAGCAGCGATGCTGCAAAAAGTATAAGCGGTACGAATAGCACCGACGCGTGACGAATTTCGATATAGTCGCTTCCAACAAAAAAATAAGCAAAAAGCATACAACCAAATGTCGTTGCTGTGACCACAGCGAGGGACAACGTGGCCGATGAAATAGATTTTCGTCGCACTGCGGCAAAAAGTCCGACCACGACCAGCCCGATGCGTATTGCCCAGAGCCTTATCATATCAACTATTGAAAACTGATCATCTGGAAGCACTTCGGTCGGCAAAATAAAGGTCAGAAAATGACGCCATAGATATCGAACCCCCTTTATCATCGACCGCTGTTCCTTAAAGCCGCTCGTATTTGCAGCAAACTGTGACCCGAAGTCGTTCAAAAGAAGTGGTAAAAAAGCTACCGCGACCAACAACATCAACCCCAAATAGATACGCGCCTCACGCCACTTTCCTGATAAAAGCAGTGATGAGAAAAGGCCAATAAGCAGAAAACCAAGATAGTAATTCGTGTAGAGTGCAACAACTGCGGCGACCGAAAAGAGGATTTTTGAATTTCTTCGTGAGTTTGGCCCCGATTCTTTAATAAATGCGTCAAAAAACAGTTGTATTAGAATAATGGACAGCAAAATAACCAATGGGTAAACCCGTATCTCAAGGCTCGCCCAGATCAAATACGGATGAAACGCAAAAAAAGCGGTGGTAAGAAGAGCGGTTCGCGGTGTGAAGTTTCGCTGAGCAAATCCCGCCAATAGTTTTATGGACGTTAAGATGCAAATGACAGAAAAAAGCCGCGCAAAAAAGATCGATCCGTCAATCGATCTCCACAGGCTTAATATCCAAAAATAAAGCGGAGCCTGTCTTTCATCCGTCGCGGCATTTTGGAACGCAACCGTGAATCCCCGCTGCGTAGTGTATAGCGTCGAAGCCTCATCAGCCCAGATATTTAAAAGATACGCGAGCGGCAAAACTATCAAAAGATGCAGGACGATCAGCGATGTGACATTAAAGGCACGTGAATTTTTAGATGAGGCGGGCATTGATAGTGAATTGTTATTAGATCAACCCCGCGGCGTCAAATCAAACAAGAGGAATTCGTCGCATTCAGCCGTGACGGAATAGATCCTGCGAAGGTCATCTTCAAAGCCTGGTTTTTCATTTAGCATTGATTTTTGAGCGACTAAGTATTTTGCGCCTCTGGCAGCGAAGATATTTATTTTTTCGATCGACTGTTCCTCGACGCATATGTTCCAGCCTTTGCGCTCCAGCCAGTAGAACATGAATGAGGCGTTGTAGGCGAGGGCGTAGCCGTTTTTGTCAGTGCAGAAGCCGCCGGAGGCGACAATCAGGCCTTCGGTTTTCATCGCAGGCTTTAATTGTTCGGCGCACAAGTTGGCCGCATCCGGGACGCGTTTGCCGAGGAAACTTGCCCTGACTTGTTTGGCTTCCAGCAGCAGCGAGGCGAAGATTGCGGCGATCACTATGAGAAACAGCGAGGCCTGACGAAGATTCGCCGCCAGCGTACGGCTGCTGAAATGATCGGTGAATTGCTCTGCATAATCCCAGAGTTTTTTGATGCTGAAACCAAATATCAATGCTACGGGCGGAATACTGAAAACGTGATAATAATTTGCCCAGTCTTCGGATGTCGTGCGGGCGGCCAGAAGGTAAAGGGCGAAGATCGAAGCGAGCCAGAGCAGAGACTGCCTGGCTGCGTCTTCGCGATAACCCTTCCAGATGGCAAATGTCCCGACGATCAGGCCGAACGATACCCAGACGTAAAGAAACTCTGATCTAAAGATGCCTTCAATGAAATCGGCGTTCGTGAAAAAATCAAGACCGATCCAATGATACTCATTAGAAACACCAAGCGAATTTCCATAGATCAGCCAAAGATTTTTTGCGTGAAGATACCAAAGGCCGGCCGGCAAAATACTCAATATGCCAAAGAGCCATACTTTACCCTGCTTGATAACACTCCAACCGTATTTTTCGAAGAGCAAAATTCCAAAAAATAATCCGATGTGAGCCGCCGGAGCTTTTGCCAAAAGCGTCAGAGCAGTCATCGCGACCGCGCCGAAAAAATATTTTGTTTCGTCAGTTTTGAGCCACCTAATGAAGAAATAAACTGCGACGATGTATGCAAAGAGCATCAATCCTTCCGGCTGGAGCGCCGTTGATTCGTCAACAATGAGCGGATTAAGCGCAAAGAAAGAAAAGGCAACTATCGAGGCAAATTCGCTCAGATATTCTCGTGCAAGTTTGAAAAAAAAGAACAGTGCGCCAAGCGAAAAAAGAAATGCCCACACGCGGCCTAATTGATCGTGAACGCCGAAAATGGTGTATGTAATAGCTGTGAGAAAGGGAAAGAGCGGCAGTTCCATCTCGGCATAGCCCGGCCCATCGCCACGCCAGTCGATCCGTGGATAAAGAGGGTTCATGCCTTCCTGAGCAAAATTTCGTGAGATCGCTCCAAGATCGCATTCGCGCCATGACGCCTGATTTATCGGACGAAAAGTGTCGGCGAGCCTTAAAACGGCCACCGCGAGAAATAATGTGATGATCAGGATCTTAGGTGTGCTCATCCGGAAATATGAGGCCAGCGTCACTACACTGCTTGAGTCTGCGGCTGAGTGACTGTCGAACGGTTTCGCACAGTGTCGGCGTGTTCCCGCATTGTGAGAACATCATATCGATTAGTGTATGCCGCCAATGCATCGCTGACGAAGGCGAGCTTTTCATTGGTCGGGACATTCATTCCGGGAAAGAATTTCAGTTCCGGAGCGTCGTCACCGCTGAGAAAATCGAGCGGATGCAGCAGCAGCGAAGGCTGAACGCCAGTCGCTCTACACATCGCAAGCGCTGCATGCCAATAGGCTCGTGCCAGAGTACGCGAAAACGTCGAGAGATAGAGCAGGTAGCTTAAATGGATCGGCGTTTTGAAAACCGGAAAAGTCGTCACCGGAATTTCGACCAGATCGCGGCCAGCCACATTCATCATTCGTGGTTTCAGGCTCTGAAAACCATCGGATAATTTGCCGAAAAGTTTCTTACGCTTTTCGCGCTCCTCGTCACTCATTTGCGGCGATTTGAAAAAATAATATGCCCGAGCAAGTGGTGCGATGTAAGTAGGTAATGTCGAACAATCGTATTCATAACCGCGTTCGGCCAAAACCTCTAAAACCGTCGAGCTAAGGCTGTAACCTGGACCGCGAAAACCGAGCGGACGCTTGCCCGTCACATTGGCCAGAGAAATTTCAGTCTTATCGAATTCTTCGATAAGTTCGTCTTTTGAATAAAGGTGAAGCCACGGTTCGTGGTTAAATGAGTGATTGCCGATCTCGTGCCCGGCGGCGGCTATCGAGGCTATCGCTTCGCGATTCTTTTCCAGAGCGGCATCCTGACCGACAATGAAGAATGTGATCTTGAGGTTTCGTTCCTTCAGGAAAGCAAGCACGCGCGGCACAACAATATCCAGATACGACGGGAATGATTCCCAACCCGCATCGCCATGCGTCTTCATGTAAGACCATTTATTGTCCAGGTCGAGCGATAGGCTCGCTATTGGTTTCATTGAAAATTCTCTTCAAAAAACTTCTCGGCCAACGCAACCGTTTCGTTTACATTTAATGTGCCGTTAACGATGTGCGACGAATTGACCACATGCAGACCTTCCACTGAAGTTTTCATAGATGGCAGATCACGCGAGTAATTCAAAACCGGCAGCGGAAACACTTGCCGGACGCGTGAGACTTTAAAAGTCAACACTTCCTTTCGTGAAAAATGCGAATACATTTTCTCGAGTCCATCGAGAAAAAGCCGCTCGATCTCTTGATCCGTTCTTTCAAAAAGATCATCTTTTGGCGCTACATATTTTGGCAGATAGATAAGGGCGTTGCGGCCAAACTCTTTTTTATCAACCAGAGCCGACATTTCTATGACGCCGGTAAATGGCATTTCATCTGTGATATTGGTGATGTAAAAGTTTGACAGCGAACATTTCATCAGCACGGAAGCGCAGACGATGCCTTGGTATTGAATATTTGCTAGTTCGTGTTTCTCAGTAGTTGTCAGTTGAGATGCGATCTTTGCAGCTACATTCGATGGACAAGTCAGTATGACCTGATCGAAAGTATCGCCCACGCCATTTCCGCGAAATTTGATCACATTGGTCGGTGCCGGGTCAGGTTCCGAGAGAAAAGCGCCGGAAAAGCCGGGAGCGATCGCCGTTGCAGTTCGCAGCATGCCGTATTTTGTATTTTGCGGCATTGTATAATTTTTCGTGTCGTTTCTCCTGCGTGTAACCGGAACCGAAATGCGAATTTGACCATTTTCGAGTTTCTTGATGCTTTCAACAGATGTATTAAGACGGATATCAACACCGTTCTCTGCCAGAACTTCACCGAAGCGTTCCAACACGCGTGCATAACCGCCGCGAACGTAGCCGAACATCTCCTTTTTGAGGCCTGAGTTTCGAGCAGCATACATCCGTTGTATTGTTGCCCAGATAAACGCCGCAGATGTTATTTTATATGCCTCGCCGAGCTTAGCTTTGAGCAGCGGTTTCCATATTTTATTAAATGTTTTTTTGCCGGAAAGTTTTGTTAGCCAGTCTTCTACCAGAATCGTTTCGAGACGCCTCCAGTTTTTGACGCGGGATGCAAAAAATATCGTCGCACCAAGACGCAGTTTGCTTATCGGATCGAGCGGCGGGAAATTAAGAAATTCTTTCGTGTCCGACATCGAAAACAATTCAGCGTCGGTGTAGAAACCCGTCTTTGTCTCGACCCATCGATATTCATCGCCAAGGCCGAGTTCCTCGACGAGCTTTCGAGTAAATTTATCTGAAGCGAGAGTGACGTGATAATGCTTGTCCCAAACGATGTCTCCGATCTCCCACGCCGATGCGAGCCCGCCGATCTCTTTTCCCGATTCAAAAATAGTGACACTGTGGCCGGCTTTCGCAAGACGCAATGCTAGCGTCATGCCAAGAAAACCGGAGCCGACAATTGCCACTCTTTCACTCATGCTCTAAACAAATAACGGTTCCTGGGCCATTCGTGCAGCCCTTCGTATTTCGGCTTCAGGCTCGACTTCAATAACGTTTTGAGCCGCGATCTCATATTCCAACCCGCACTCGCAGGAAAAGGTTCCAGTATCAGCGTCGGCGAATCTATGAAAAAGCAGCCCGCATTTGCAAACCGCACCGATAGAAAGTGCGGGCGAGCCGAGTACAAGATGAAAATCGGGAACACTTTTTGTCACGACTGATCCCATTCCGACCATTGCCCAGCGGCCGATTTCGAGATCGTTCCCAATGACACAGCTAGCCCCGATGGTTGCACCTTCGCGGACGAGTGTCGGCAAAGTATGTTCATCCGGTTCGCTTGGTCGCAAGTTTTTGAGATCGGGAAATGTCGCACGCGGGAAACGGTCATTCGTAAACGTCGTCGAAGCCGAGATCATCACGCCGTCTTCGATCGTTACGGCTGCGCAGATGTAGACCATCGCGTTTATCTTGACGCGATCGCCTATATTTACGTCATAAGCGATGTAACTCTTTTCGCCGACGATGCATTCGTCACCGATAGTTGCTCCATGCCGTATGTGAACGTTGTCCCAAATGCTGCTGCCTTCACCGATCGAGACATCGTCTTCGATTATTGCTGTCGGATGTATTAGTGTCATAAGTTTTTTAACGAAGAGGCCGCAGAGCACGCAGAGAAAAAATATTTTTGTGTTCCTCTGCGTACTCTCCGTTCTCCGCGTTTAATTTGCTGCGAATGTCTTTTCAACTACAGGCTGCCAGAGATTTTGCTTCATTGATTTATATGCTGCTTCGATCACCTGCACAGATGCGAGTGCATCCGAAGGCTTGATGAATAAATCTTCTTTACCGCGTAATGCGTTCGCAAAGTTCTCAATTTTGCCTTTAAACGAAGCAGTCTTGTCGTATCCTTTTCCAAAAACCGTCCAATCGGGGCTTGAGTTGAGTTTGTATTTAGACTCGCGCCAGCCAATATGCAGTGCGCCGTTGGTTCCGTAAATACTGATGAAATATGGAAGCTCTTTGTTAATGCCCCAAGTCAGATCGACGCTTGCCGTGACATTATTTTTTGCCTTGGCAAACATCTTGACGTTCTCATCGACCGACAGCCCTTGTGTGCCGCCGGCATCGACGACAAGAACGGAATCAATGCCGCCGAGAAAATAACGAATAATATCAACGGAATGCGTGCCGTTGTCGATGAGCACACCGCCGCCTGAAACTTCCTCTTGCGAGTTCCAACGCTTCGACATATCGACCTTGGCAGTGAATGCATTTTCAAATTGCAGTACATCGCCGAGAACGCCCGAAGCGAGAATGCCTTTCGCCTTGATCACGTCGTCGCAATAGCGGAATTTCGACGCCATGGTAAAGAGCACTCCAGCCTTTTTGGCCACAGCAATCATTTTTTCAGCATCCGCGACATTAGTAGTCAACGGTTTCTCACACAAAACCGGAAGCCCGCGCTCCATGAAGAAGCACGCGATTTCAGGATGTGTCGAAGGCGGTGTTGCGACGATAACTGCGT
>JANMDA010000432.1:0-3285 GCA_031376085.1 Chloracidobacterium sp. | reverse complement strand
TCTTACAGCCTGAGCGTTTTGCTTCCGCACGCTGCATGCACGACGAGATCAGTAAAATAGAGGTGAAAGCGATCAAAACCAAACAAATACGTTTGCTGTTCATAAGGTGTTTCCGCAAATGGATCTGGCGTGTCATAAGATTACAAATATATAAAAAAAAGGGCAAGGATAAAATCCCGCAAGTCGCAAGTAATGGCTCAGTTTAACAATTTGGTTCGGCCATCAGCACTGTCCCACCTGTGCCTGCGCTCCCTTATCAATGTTGGGACAAATCCTACTTCTTCCTACCTGAGTAGGAAACTTTCTTAATATTTCCTACCATGAAACGGGTTTGGAATACCTAACTTATTGCGTATACATGGTTTATTCCATTTGTTCCGTTCAGTCGTCATATTAAAAGTTTTCACTTAAAATGAGTTTTCAAAAAGCACTTTTATATACCGATGATGCTAGCACATTTTTCTGTAAATTGCAAGAGATTTTATCTATGAAACACAGCTGCATAGTTTCCTAGAGATTGCAGAGCAATTGAAATCGAACCATTGCCATCTCACCCTATGCTCATTTGATGCCCTTTCGCAATAGCTGCTCTCGCAATGCATCTGCAACTGCCGCATCAAAGCCACTTTGTTTTCCACTTTTCTTTCGTTCGTCTGCGATGAATACATCCCGCTTTTTCGACAGCTCAAGTATCTCTGCCCTGATCTTTACCCGTTCGGCAATACGTTTATCTATTTCCTTTTTGCGCTCGGCTTTTGGTAATTTTTTTAGTGAATCGGGAAGATCTTCGTCTTTTACCTCCTCGATCTTTACCTTTTCATTTTCAACGTCCTGGACGATGTCGCCATCATACTGAAAACTATTGAGAGCCTTGTTTACCGCCCTGTCTGCCTGCGCTCCCATCGGTGCGCCGGCGGCGATGTTGAGGTCCGTAAGCTGACGTGCCGAAATATTCGATTCCTGAACGCTGCGGCTGCCATACGTTAGATAGGTTTGCCCGACTTTTCCGGCAAGCTCTGCCAATTTTGCGTCGTATGGCGTGGCGATAGCCAGCACGCCTCCGTCCTGAGCGATCGCAAAATATTTGCCCTCACCGCGGGCCGCGATAGTCTGCCAAATTTCCTTTGTCCCGCCGAGATTTCCACACTGTATTGTATTAATGATCATATTCTTTTTGACCGCATTGGAGGTTGTAGTCAGAACGTCGGGCTCCTGAGCATACTTCTGTGGCGGAGCATCTCCAACAAGAAACACGATCTGGGCCAGATTTCTCATTGGCTTTGTCCATCCCGCCTTCTTTATTCCATCGGAAAGGGCTTTGCGAACATTTTCCGGCTCATCGCCGCCGCCGTCTGCCTTATATTCCATCAGCGTCGTATATGCCTTGTCCAGATCTTCGGTCAAAGGCAGTACCTTTGTCACATATTCGTCGCCGAGATCGCGGTAAGCGACAAGGCCGACCTTAACGCGCGGTTTTGACGGTTTCTGCATCACCTCGTTGATAATGCCCCATATCCGCTGTTTTGCTCCATCGATCAAGCCGCCCATAGAACCGGTTGTATCTAGGACAAACACCATCTCCAGCGTGCCTTTTTTATCAAAAGTCGTCGCTGTTTTGACAGGAACTTTCGTAGGCTGGGTTTTAGTTTTATGTTTCTGGGCAAAGCCAGTGATGGAAAGACAAAGAAATAGAAATGTGAACAAGCACAAGTTTTTGAAAACAATCTTCATAACAGTTACCTCAAGAGTTAAACGTCGCCTCAGAAAGGCTTATGTTTACCGAACGCTTGAAAGCAATGTTACTTGCAAATGAATTCAACGTCCGACAACTCCTGTGATTAGTTGAGGATGGTTTTGGTTGTTTTTCAGGACGAAATTGTTTTCAGACCACGGCTCTTATTAATTTCGTTGTTTTGGAGATTTCTCTGGATATTTTATAAGCGTTTCGCAAATTTTCGCTAATTGCGTCAGCCTGATTTTGGCGGCGACAATAGACGATGCCGATCTCGTCGCCTTTTCCTACGCGGTCGCCGATCTTTTTGGTGCATGAATAGCCGACTGCATGATCAACGCTGTCCTCGGCCTTAATTCGGCCGCCGCCAATGGCAGAAACTGCGTTACCGACGGCACATGTGTCGACCTCCGCTATATAACCTGCTACACCAGCCAAGATCGGCACCTTCACCAGGCCTTTTGTGAGCAATAGTTCCGGCTTGTCGCAAATCTTTGCATTGCCGCCCTGAAGCTCGATGTTCTTGCGAAAAGTATCGAGTGCCTTGCCGCTGTCCAGCGCAGTTTTGATCTTGAATTTTGCGCTGTCGAGCGACGTTGCGATCTTGCATTGAACCAGCATTTGAGCGGTCAACTCAACAGACAGTTCCAGCGACGGCATCATCATATCGTCAGCTTCGCCGCGAAGTATTTTTATACATTCATAGACCTCAAGAGCGTTGCCGACATATTGCCCGAGCGGCTCGCTCATATCAGTTATCAATGCGTGGGTGTTTACGCTGAAAGTTTTGCCAGTCTCACACAATGCCTGCGCCAGCTTTAACGACTCGGCATATTTTTGAATAAATGCACCCGATCCGGTTTTGACATCCAGCACCAAGGCATCGAGCCCTTCGGCAAGCTTTTTCGACATTATCGACGCAACGATTAGCGGAATATACGGCACGGTCGCTGTCGCGTCGCGCAAGGCATAAAGCTTCTTATCCGCAGGCGCGATCTGTTTGGTCTGGCCCGCAAGGGCGAGGCCGCATTTTTTCAGGATCGTTTTGAATTTCGCAAATGGGATATTAACGTCGAAACCGGGAATGGATTCGAGTTTGTCGAGCGTCCCGCCCGTGTGGCCAAGGCCGCGGCCCGAGATCATCGGCACCGCAACGCCGCAGGCTGCGGCAAGCGGTGCGATTATCAGCGAAGTTTTGTCACCGACACCGCCTGTCGAGTGCTTGTCGGCTTTAGGTGCATCGATGTCGGAAAAATCCATTATCGTGCCCGAATGCAGCATCGCGCCGGTGATCGAATATTGCTCGCGACGATTAAGGCCGCGAATAAAGATCGCCATTACGAGGGCCGTGATCTGATAATCCGCCCAGCTTCCGTCGCATACTCCGTCAACAAAGGCGGTGATCTGCTCGTCGGAAAGCGGCTTGTTGTCGCGTTTTGTCGCGATTATGTCCTGAGGGCGCATATACGTTTAAGTTTCGCACAGAAACGTTTGGTTTTAAACGCAGAGAAAGCATTGAAACCACAGATGGACACAGATAAACACAATATCTG
>JANMDA010000413.1:0-4607 GCA_031376085.1 Chloracidobacterium sp. | reverse complement strand
ACGATTCAAAACTAATTCATGCATTCGGGGCGTTGGCCGAGCTTGGCCATGAGATCACGCATAAGAACAATTTTCAAGAGACGATCAGAACGTCGCTGCATTTTTTATCCGGAGCCATCGGGATAATGCGCGGCGGAGTGGCTCGGTATTCAAAGTTTGCGCATGAATTGAGCATGATGGCGGTTCGCGGCCTTGGTGATGATTTTCCGCTCAGCCTTTCGCTGTGCTCCGAGGATGAACGCCAGTTTTTGACAAACGGCCTTGATCCGATCGAGATAAAGGAAGCGCAGGTATTGCCATTCTTTCAGGTTTACAGCGTCAGTTTTGAACGCCGGAATCTTGAATTGTTTGTGCCGCTCGTCATCCGTGACGAGATCGTCGGTGCGATCTTTTTGGGCGAAAAAGCGACCGGCGAAGCATATACAAAATACGAAAAAGAGATCATTTGCGCGATGGGCCGGCACATCGGCGTCGCCATTACACAGCGAAATCTGATGGCAGAGATCGAGCGTCACGCGAATGAGAATCGCAAGCTCTTTGACGAAATGCGTTCGACCTATCACGATACGGTCAAGGCTTTTGCGGCTGCCATCGATTGCAAAGATAAATACACCGAGGGCCATTCGGTCCGAGTCGGTAAATTCTCAGAGATCATCGCCGCCGAACTCGGCTGGAGCAGCGACGAGATCGAAGGCGTCGCCGTCGCCGGCTATCTGCACGATGTAGGCAAACTCACCGTCGAGCGCAAGATCATTAACGCGCCTTACCGCATCAATGCAAAGGAATCTGCTGAACTAAACAAACATCCGGCCGTGGGTTACGAAATCTTGCTGCCTATCCATCATCCGTTCACGGACGTGCCGCTCGCTGCAAAGTATCATCACGAAAGGCTCGACGGACGCGGCTACCCCGACGGACTTTTTGACCGCGAAATTCCATACATTGCCAAGATCGTTAATCTTGCAGATTCGTTTGACGCCATGACGACCGACCGTCCATACAAGGCCCGTCGTCCAGCCAAAGAAGTTGTCGAAGATCTGTGCGACAACGCGGGCAAGCAATTTGCTCCTGAATTGGTAACGGCATTCATGGGCGGGATGCTAAAGGAACTCACGGGCGAAGACCGCAACAGGCGCTTCCGACGTCTGCTCGGACGCGAGTATATGGAAGCCGAGGGCATCGTCGATAAACTAAAATTTGCTCTTAACAAAATGGCTCCCACGACACCGATGACATACGTTGCTGCGGCGTCGATTGGCGAGCGGCCTATTCACTGAGCAATTGAACGAATTTCTTTGCTGCCAGCGAGAGGCTTTTGTCGCTTCGGTGAATCACGCCGACCGAGCGCACCCAATATTTTTCGGCTAACTGAATCACTGCAAGGCTGCCAGCTTTTTTTGCCTCGCTTACTGCGGGTTCGGGCACAATCGCCAAGCCGAAGCCGACCTCGACCGCTCGTTTGATCGTCTCGATATTGTCAAACTCGGCGATCTTTTTGACTTCGATGCCGTTTGTCTTAAATATCTTGTCCATTGCCTTGCGCGTCGGGATGTCACGCTCGAACAAGACGAAATCTTCGCCATTGAGGTCGCTGACCTTCACTTTTTTCCTGCCTGCAAATTTGTGATCGGGCGGTGCGATCAGCACCAAACGATTTTCAGCCATCGGTGTGATCGTGAGGCCTCGACGCGGTTCGGGAAAAGCTAGAACGCCAAGTTCGACAGTGCCGTTGAGAACGTCGCGAACGACACGAGTTGTGCGCGAATATTCGAGGTCGATCTTTGCGGCAGGGAATTTTGTCATAAATTCGCGAACCTTTGACGGCAATTCGTGCAGGCCGACGCTGTAAACCGTGGCGACCTTAATGGTGCCGCCGATCTTGCCTACGACGCCGCGCAGATTTTCCTCAAGCTGATCAAAGGCCTCAAGCACATTTCGCGATTCGCGGTAAAATACTTCGCCTGCAGGAGTCAGTTTTACCTCGCGGCGGCCGCGTATGCGTTCCAGCAGGCGGCGTTTGAATTTTTCTTCAAGAGTGCGTATCTGCTGGCTGACGGCCGATTGCGTAACAAAATTGCGCTCTGCGGCGAGCGAGAAGCTTTCAAGATCGACCAGGTCGCAAAATACTTTGAGTGTTTCGATGTGCATTTGATTGATAAGTAATTCTATTTAATCACAACTATATATTTCATTTTATCTTATCTTAAAATAGGCATATCATAAAACCATAGGTTAAACATTGCTGATTTTTTCGTTTATAATTAAATTTCAGAAATTCAACGAAGCATTTTTAACGTTAATGTGAAGCGGCCTTTTTTAGATGGCGATCAAATTCTCAAATACCTTTCTCTTAAGAAAGCTGCACCAGCTCACGGGTATTGTGCCGCTGGGCATGTTCTTTTTCGTACACATGTTCACTAATTCGACCGCGATGAATGGTGCAAGGGTTTTTAACGAGCATGTCCAAACCATTCATGATATGCCGTATCTGCTGTTTATTGAGATCTTCGGGATATTTTTGCCGCTGGTTTTCCATTCGGTCTACGGCATCATGATCTCGGCCGAGGCCAAGCCGAATGTGCTCAATTACGGCTATGGCCGCAACTGGTTTTACGTTTTTCAACGAGCGACAGGTATATTTTTGTTCTTCTTCCTTTTGTTTCATATTCTGAATTTTAGGTTTGGCGTGATTCCCGGATTAAATTTGGTGCCCGTGGCGGGCAATTCAGACAAAGCATACTCGATTGTCTCCGGCGAATTTCAGATCGCATGGATAATGGCGATCTACATTGTTGGAATTTTGGCTACGTCCTGGCATCTGGCGTACGGATTTTTCTTGTTCGCGGTCGATTGGGGAATTGTGATCGGTGAAAAGGCGCAGAGAATTGTTCTCTATGGATGTCTCAGTTTGGCGTTTTTTCTTGGTGCGGTTGGCGTGAACGCTGCATTCGCTTTTGTTCGTCCGTGCGGGCTTTTGCCAAAAGCGCTTTGCGAACAACCTGCTAAGGTGACCGCATCGGAAGGCCCAACAAGATTTTAATATGGCAACTGGATTAAAAATCGCTATCGTTGGTGGAGGACTGGCAGGCCTGGCGGCGGCGATGAAGATCGCTGAAGCGGGGCATGACGTTGACCTGATCTCAGTTTTGCGGGTTAAGCGTTCGCACTCAGTTTGCGCGCAGGGCGGTATCAACGGAGCGGTCAATACAAAAGGCGAAGGCGATTCGCCGGCGAAGCATCTTGACGACACGGTCTATGGCGGCGATTTTCTTGCCAATCAACCGCCAGTCAAACGGATGTGCGACATGGCTCCTGCGATCATTAATTTGTTCGATCGGATGGGCGTTCCTTTTTCGCGGACGAAAGAAGGCTTGATGGATTTTCGACGCTTTGGCGGAACGCTTCATCATCGAACAGCATTTTCGGGTGCATCGACAGGCCAGCAGCTTTTATATGCGCTTGATGAACAAGTGAGGCGTTGGGAAACCGAGGGCAAGGTCACGAAATACGAAGGCTGGGAAATGCTCTCGCTTGTGCTCGATGATCATCAGGTGTGCCGCGGCCTTATCGCGATGAATTTGCAGACCCTAGAATTGAGATCGTTTGCGGCCGATGCCGTGATCATGGCGACTGGCGGGCCGGGATTGATCTTTGGCAAATCGACTAATTCTATGACCTGCACAGGCAGCGCGACATCTATCTGTTATCAGCAAGGTGCTCGATATGCGAACGGCGAGTTCATTCAGGTTCATCCGACATCGATCCCGGGTGAAGACAAATTGAGACTGATGTCGGAATCGGCACGCGGCGAAGGCGGTCGCGTTTGGGTGCCGAAAGCCGACGGCGACGCACGTTCGCCCCGTGACATTCCTGAAAGTGAGCGTTGGTATTTTCTCGAAGAAAAATATCCGGCATACGGCAATCTTGTCCCGCGCGATATCGCAACACGCGAGATATTCCAAGTCTGTCTCGAAGGCCACGGTGTCGCGGGCGAAAATCAGGTTTATCTAGACCTGACGCACATTCCTTCTGATGTTTTGACCGAGCGGTTAGGAGCAATACTCGAAATTTATGAGATGTTCGTCGGCGACGACCCGCGATTTGTGCCGATGCGCATTTTCCCCGGCGTTCATTATTCGATGGGCGGGCTGTGGGTTGATTTCGAACAGCGGACAAACATTCCCGGGTTATTTGCAGCGGGTGAATGTGATTATTCGATCCACGGAGCAAACCGGCTCGGTGCGAATTCACTTGTTTCTTGTGTTTACGGCGGTTTTACGGCGGCGCCGTCTGCGATCGAATATGCAAAAAATATCGAGCGTGGTAACACAGAAAGCAACGGCATTCATGCCGCCGAACTCAAACGCCAGCAGGAATTGAACGATGCAATCGTCAAAAGCGAAGGTGGTGAAAATCAATATAAACTGCACGAAGAACTCGGCAAGGTGATGACCGATAACGTCACCGTGGTTCGTTACAACGACCGTTTGCAGGCGACTGACGACAAGATACGCGAGCTGCAGGAAAGATTTGGCAAGATATCGATCAACGATTCAAATCTTTGGGCGACGCAGGCTATCCCTCACGCGAGGCAGTTTAAGAATATG
>JANMDA010000387.1:0-2707 GCA_031376085.1 Chloracidobacterium sp. | reverse complement strand
GGAGCTGGTTCGGCTGCATTTCGCATCCGCGTCTCAACCGCATCGGGCATATGGTCAAATAGATTTTATGCATTTCAAACTTACTGATGAGGTCGCAGCGGCACTAAATGAGAATAAGCCGGTCGTTGCCCTCGAATCGACCGTTATTGCCCACGGGCTGCCGTTTCCTCACAATCTCGAAACAGCTTTAGAACTCGAATCCATTGTGCGTGAAGGCGGTGCTGTTCCGGCGACGATCGCAGTGTTCGACGGTGAGATTTGTATTGGTTTGGATCGTCAGCAGATAGAAACGCTGGCGGACGCAAAAGGCATTCGTAAGATCTCACGCCGCGACCTGGCGATCTCGCTTGCAAAAAAGCTGACTTGCGCAACGACCGTAGCGACGACTGCTTTCATCGCTCATCGCGCAGGCATCAAAGTTTTTTCAACCGGCGGCATCGGCGGCGTGCATCGCGGATTTTCTGCTGACGTTTCAGCCGACCTGCCGGAACTCGCGCAGACGCCTATTACCGTCATCTGCTCCGGTGCCAAGATCGTACTCGACCTACCGCAAACGCGTGAATGGCTGGAAACGCACGGCATTGCAGTCCTTGGTTGGCAATGTGACGAAATGCCCGGCTTTTATTCGCGGACGAGTGGTTTACCGATTGATGAGAGAGTCGAAAATGCGGATGAAGTTGCCGCTATTGTAAATGCCCGCGATGAATTAGCGTTAGAAAATGCTGTTATGGTAACCGTGCCGGTTCCGTCGGAATTCGAGATTGACCGAGCCGAACTAGAATCAATCCTCGCGGACGCATTAGAGCTCGCGGACGAAAAGGGAATTCGCGGCAAAGAGATCACACCGTTTTTGCTCGGCCAAATGTCAGAAAAAAGCGGCGGCAGAACCCTCACTGCAAATATTGAACTCCTCAAAAACAACGCCCGCGTTGCCACGCAAATCTCAGTCGCGATCAACACTCTCTGATCCCTTTGCGGCCGGTTTTTCCATCTTAACTTTCAACGAATCCAGGCGATTCCGAGCCTCGGCAGCCTCCGGTGAGGACGGGAATTTGGCAATTATCTCCTTCCAGCTTGCACCGTCGTAATGAAATTTTTTGAACGATGAATTAAATAGAAAAACGATGCCAATCTTTCGATAGCGGTCGAGGCTGACATAGTTGAGATAATAGCTGTGCAGCGGAGCGGCGGAAGCGGCCATTTCAAGACGTTTCAGCTTTTTTGTGGCGTCGAGTGAAAGCTTGGCCGAAACTTCTTCGAGCAGATCGCCATAAAGCAAAAGTATCGATGGGCGAAACTTCGAATTCGGGTAAAGCTCAAAAAACTCTACAGCCGTCTCGATCTGATCAAATCCGCTTTCGGCCTGCACAAACTTCGACAGCCGTTCTTCGTCCGTTGGCCGAAACTTACCAAAAACAGCATCGGCCTGAACCCAACCAAAATTATTTGGCGGAGCTGTGACGCGATAAAATTTGACACCATCGGCCTCGATCACGCCTTGAATCTGCACTTTGCGCCCGCGACGCATACGCTGGACGGATTCAGAGAAAAGGCTTGGATTTTTGCGTAAAACCGAGAGCGTTTCGTCGATGACAACTGCTGTCTGTCCGATCTCAGGAGACCTTGGCGAAACTGTTTTTGGCTTCGTTGTAGCCAAAGGTTTGCGATGTTGAGCGTTCGATGAGCCGTGAAAAACAACGGTCAGAAGCGCAAGTGTTATAAATAAACGGAGTTTCATAATGGTTTTCTCCGGCCGATACACTACATCGGCTTTTGTGATGGTTTTTGCTGCAATTTTTTTATTTTGTCCTGCATTCCTGCATGATGAAAATGGCAAATCGCTATAGCCAGCGCATCGGCAGCGTCATGCGGCGTCGGTACAGTTTTCATCTTAAGCAAGATCTTTACCATTTCCTGAACCTGATGCTTCTCGGCATTGCCGTAACCGACTACAGTTTGCTTAACGAGCCTCGGAGCGTATTCGGCGATCTCGATTCCACGTTGTTCGGCCAATAACAGCATTGTGCCGCGAACTTGCCCGAGCTTTAATGCAACCTGAGCATTGACGGCATAAAATGTGTCCTCAACCGAGAGAACATCGGGCGAATGCTCGGCCATGATCTCGGCTACGCCATTGTAAATATTCAGCAGGCGTTTTGAGAACTGTTGCTTCGGGTTCGACTTGACCGTGCCAAAAGCAACGAGCATGTATTTTGAGCCGCTGCCGTCAACGACGCCCCAACCGAGCGTTTCGCTGCCGGGATCAATTCCTAAAACGCGCATCAAATTTCCGTTTCCGTTACTGCCGAGATTAAGACAAGATACTCCAAAATTTTCGCAAAATGCAAATGTGCGTCATATTATTAAATGATATTCTAAAAATTGGGCTTACGATGAACACTCTCGCCACAGATACAAACGTCATGCAATCGGTGCGAATCCTACTTACCGGTTCGATTGACTATGCCGGCCTTTTTCCACCGGCTGGGCTGTCGATGTCCGAGGCGGTGATCAATTACACGACCTATCGCAGCAGCAATTACAACTGGATGCTTGGCCGTTTTATTGTAATGGCGGCCCGTTTGGACGAATTTTACGATAATGCTCGTGAATTTATCCCGAAAGATGCTGTGAATCCTTGGCGCGTGGCTGTCGTGGTTGGTGAAGACGTGGTCGAGACGATGCACCGCATCAAGGATTTTAATGC
>JANMDA010000369.1:0-2421 GCA_031376085.1 Chloracidobacterium sp. | reverse complement strand
CATATTGCCTCATCAGTCACATTGACCAACTATTCACTCAATAATAGTTTCCTGTTGCCAGAGGAAACGCACCGCACATAAATGTCAGCAAAACTTGGGGAAATTCTTGTCCGCGAAAACCTGATCACTTCGCAGCAGCTGCGTGAGACTCTGGAATATCAGCGCGCCAACGGCGGGCGTTTGGGGTCGAATCTTGTAAAGCTCGGCCATGTTTCGGATGACGTGGTTACGGCTGTCTTGTCGCGGCAATACGGCGTTCCGTCGATCAACCTCGATCTTTTCCAGATCGAAAAGGACGTTATCAAACTTATTTCGGAAGAAGTGTCGCTCAAATACATGGTCCTGCCGATCTCTAAGGTAGGTGCGACGCTGACCATGGCGATGGCCGATCCGACCAATGTCTTTGCGATGGACGACATTAAGTTTATGACCGGGCTTAACGTCGAACCAGTTATCGCTTCGGAAACGTCAATTCAACTGGCGATCGCAAAATATTACACAGGTTCGAGCGAGATCGACATATTCGACGCGGCCTTTTCCGTTGAATCAGAAAAGATCAGTGCAGCGAACGGTAAAAAGAGCAACGGCAACGGCAACCTCAACGGCAAGAAAAAATCTTCCAGCGGATTCGCCGCGGTAGGCGAGCGGCTCAATGATTCCGATCTGGACGTTTCGCTCGACCGTTTTGAATTTGGCGGACATGAAGGCGAGGACTTTGAGGTCATCGAGGATAACGACGAGATCGATCTCGCGGCACTGGCCCGTGCCAGCGAAGATGCACCTGTTGTCCGGCTAGTAAACGTTTTGATGGTCGATTCGCTCCGACGCGGCGCGTCGGATATTCACGTAGAGCCTTATGAGAGAGATTTTCGTATTCGCTTTCGTATCGACGGTGTTCTCTACGACGTGATGCATCCGCCGATGAAGATCCGCGACCCGCTTATTTCGCGTCTCAAGATCATGGCGAAACTCGACATTTCCGAGAAACGCCTGCCGCAGGACGGACGCATCAAGATCAAGGTCAAGATCGACAACCGTTCGCGCGAACTCGATTTCCGCGTTTCGACGCTGCCGACGCTGTTTGGCGAAAAGGTCGTGCTTCGTCTGCTTGATAAAGACAAACTGATGCTCGATATGACAAAGCTCGGCTTTGAGCAGGAGAGCCTCGATAAATTCAAACGCGCGATCGCTAACCCCTACGGGATGGTGCTCGTCACTGGCCCGACCGGTTCTGGTAAGACGAACACATTGTATTCGGCACTTCAGGCCCTCAATACTTCCGAGACGAACATTATGACGGCCGAAGATCCTGTCGAGTTTAATCTGCAGGGCATCAACCAGGTGCAGATGAAGGAGCAGATCGGGCTGAATTTCGCCGCCGCGCTTCGCTCGTTCCTGCGTCAGGATCCGAACATCGTTCTCGTCGGCGAAATTCGTGATTTCGAGACTGCCGAGATCGCCATCAAGGCCGCTTTAACGGGCCACCTTGTGCTTTCGACTCTGCACACTAACGACGCTCCGTCAACGATCTCGCGTCTTGTCAACATGGGTATCGAGCCGTTCCTTGTCGCAACCAGCGTCAATATCATCCAGGCACAAAGGCTAATCCGCCGAATTTGCAGCGAATGTAAGGAAGACATCCATCTGCCGCCCGAAGGCCTCGTCGAGATCGGTTTTTCAAAAGAAGAAGCCGCATCTTTGAAGATCTACAAGGGCAAGGGATGCTCAAACTGCAACAACACAGGTTATAAAGGCCGTGTCGGCCTATACGAAGTAATGGAGATCAATGACGAACTCCGCGAACTCATAATTATCGGCGCCAGCGCCATGGAACTCAGGAGAAAAGCGATCGATCTGGGGATGATCACGCTTCGCGAATCCGGCCTCTGCAAGATACGCGAAGGGATCACAACCATCGAGGAAGTTGTTAAGGAAACGGTCATTTAGGACCCACGGAGGAAATATGTTTGTAAGGGCAATAGCATTATTTTTGGCGGTATTGATCGGTATCGGGACTATCATTCCGATCGCGACACAGCAGGCGCAGGCGGAGACAGGTCCGAAAAAGCACCGCAAATACGCCAAACATTACAAGAAATATTCGAAAGGCTGGTGGCGTCAATATCGCGCCCGCATGAAGCGTAAACGTGCGATGCAAGCGGCGAAGCGGGCTCTCCGCCTTCGTCAGCTTCGTCTCGCGAAAGCGAATGCGGCAGCAAATCCCGCATCACAAGGCAATCCCGCAAAACCGGCTTTAGCAAAGGCTAAAAAAGCTGACGTTTCGGCCCCGGTTGTTTCGCCGTCAGACGAACAGGTTGGATCTGCTGCGATCTCTGTTGTCGGCCCGGCTATGCAGACCGAAGGTGAGAGCAGCCGCAGCAAAAGCGTCGGCGGCATGCCCACGACATCACTTCGCCGCGG
>JANMDA010000360.1:0-5679 GCA_031376085.1 Chloracidobacterium sp. | reverse complement strand
AGTCTATAGTTTTGATCTCGTCACTCACTTTATGATAGTCCGTGTGCAGGCCGAAACTTGACACCGTGTGGGCGATTATTCCCTGCTTTGCCAGCTTAATATTGTCCGAGCGGTAAAAGAAATTCTGTTCAGGATGCGGGTCGGCCACGAGTTTAGCACCGCGTTTCGCAAGTTCCGGCCCAAGGTTTGAACGCTCGTAACCGGTCAGCCAAAGTTCTTCGGCCTTAACCTTTGCATCAGGACGGCCGATCATTTCGAATTCAAGATTTGCGACAAGCTTATCTTTCGGGAACGGTAGATTGTTGACAAAATAAGTCGCACCAAAACCGCCTACTTCTTCACTACCAAAACAGACAAAGTAAACCGTTCGTTTTGGTTTCTGCCCACTGCCAATCAAGCGTGCCAATTCCAAAACAGCTATCGTGCCCGAAGCGTCATCGTCCGCACCGTTAAAGATCTTATCGTCGCCCGGAGTAGTATCACGCATTCCCAAATGATCGAGATGAGAGCTGAGCAAGATCACCTCTGAAGAAAGAGCTTTGTCAGTTCCGGTAATTTTGCCGATCGCGTTCCACGTTCGCTGAGGTTTAAAGACCGACTGAACAAAGGTTAATCGCCCCGAGGCGTCTTTGTCGCCACCCGGCTCAAGCCCGAACTGCATAAATAGCGACCCGATATACTCAGCGGTTATCCACTCCGCAAGCGTCCCGCTCCCGCGTCCTAACAAGGCGTCGCTGGCAAGGAAATTCATCTCGGCCCGCACATTTTTTTCGTCAATAAACGACGTTGCAGATGTCGCGGCAGTTTGAGCAAAGGCAAAAATATTAGATGCGATCAATAACGCCGCAATGAACCCGGATCGTTTAAAATAACTCTGTTTCATAAAATCGTTTTAGACTTCTAAAGACACGGATATGTTCGTTAAGAAACTGATTCCGTCGGCGATTCTAACACCAAAATTCTCTGCAATCGTCTGTCCTATATCGGAAAGCGATTGACGTGTGCCAAGACAAACGCCCGGCGCGGCCGTCTTGCCGTAAACAAGTAACGGCACATATTCGCGTGTATGGTCCGATCCTTCTTTGGTCGGATCGTTGCCGTGGTCGGCGGTCATTATCAGCAGGTCGTCGGCATTCATAGCATTGATGACCTCAGGCAGACGCGTATCGAAATGCTCAAGTGCCTTTGCATAGCCTTCGGTGTCTCGGCGGTGGCCGTAGAGCATGTCGAAATCTACGAGGTTGCAGAATATAAGGCCGTGCGACTCAGCATTTAGAGCGTTGATCGTCTGATCTATGGTCTGATCGTTGTTCTTAGCAACCAAATCTTCGGTAACGCCAATTCCGTCGTAGATCGACGCGATCTTGCCAATACATACTACATCAAGGCCAGCATCTTTGAGCTGTGGCAGAAGATTTCTCGGCGGCGGCACTGCGTAATCGTGACGATTCTCAGTGCGTTTGAAATCGGCGGCATTGGTTCCAAGAAACGGCCTCGCTATCACGCGTGCTACTTCGTCGTCACCGCGAAGAATATTCCTTGCGATCTCGCACATCTCATAGAGCCGGTCGATGTGAAAAACCTCTTCGTGAGCAGCGATCTGAAAAACGCTATCTGCCGAAGTGTAAACTATCGGCTTGCCTGTGCGAACGTGCTCTTCGCCGAGTTGTTTAATGATCTCAGTTCCGCTCGCCGGAATATTGCCGAGCACTCCGGGAACATTTGCTTGGGCGACGAATTCATCAATTATTCGCGGAGGAAACCCATCGGGAAATTTTGGAAAGCCTTGTTCGAGAATAATGCCGGCCATTTCCCAGTGTCCGGTTGTCGTGTCCTTACCGTCGGACTTGAGCGTGCATTTACCGTATGAGCCCGTCGGACGTTCGACAGCACCAAGGCCGTTAAGCGGCACGATATTACCGAGTCCCATCGCCTGCAGATTCGGAACGTTAACGTGGCGTGATTCGAGAATATGACCGAGCGTGTCTGCACCCGCGTCGCCCCAAGTGGCAGCATCGGGCATCTCACCGATACCGGCACTGTCCAGAACCATCAAACAAATACGTCGAAATTTCGATTCCATAAATTCAATTTTGCCACGAATACTCTAATGAGTCTCTTGACTGATCTAGCTAATTCGCCGGAGCATTATAACCCTCGCGTGCACGCACCTTTGAACCGGCAGGCAGGCCTTTCAGATCGACCGTTATCTTGCGGTAGGTACCGTCGCGTTTTTCGTTAGACGAATAATATCCTATCGAATATTTGGTCCCGATCTCGTCGGCGACATTCTTGAAGGCAGTGCGTGCCTCACTGAGATCGCCGACGGGAAAGACCTTTCCGCCTGATGTTTTAGCGAGGTCATTCATTTCGGCGTCAGCTGTTTCATATAACGCCTTGCTAACTGCAAGACGTTCGAATTCGCCTAGCTGGCAAAAGCTCGATGCCTTTTCCATGCCTTTACCCTTGATGCCGCGGTAATAGCGTCTGATCTGTGCCGCTGAAAAGCGTATCGCCAGATTGCAGTCGCCGGAAAGCTGCGTTTCGAAATCATCTCGCGTATCAACCTGAATGAAAAACGATATGATCCCGGCATCGCTGAGAGCTTCCTTCGCTCCATCAAAATCCGACGAGCTGACAGAATCCACACCGTCAGTCAAAGCAACCAGAGCTCGCCTGCCGCGAAATTTTTCCTGTGGAGGATCACGAAAAACATTATTCACCACCTTCAACAGCGAGTCGTAATATGGTGTGCTGTTGCTCGTCCTGACATTATCGATCGCCGCCCTGAGCACTCTACGATCCGCAGTCAGGGGACTGATAACCTCTTCGACAGCAAAAGCCTGATTGTCTTTTCGCTCGGTGTTATACGCAACGATCGCAACGCGGTCGCCGGGCCGCAAGGATGCAACAAAATACTGCGCAGCACTTTGGATAAGCCGCAGATCGGTGCGGGCCGACCCCGACGTATCGAGCAGCAGAGCCACCTCAAAAGGCTCGGACGTTGTCGAAAAATCAATGATCTGCTGTTTCCTGCCATCTTCTATGACAACAAAATTAGACGCCTTTAACCCTCTCAAAGGCACTCCCATCGCCGAAACAACCGCAATCGGAACCTCGACCAACTGGGTATCAACGCGTATGACCTCGTCCATCTCGGTCGGCTTCGGGGTCTGTGCATAAACGCAAACAGAAATACCGAGCATAAACAACAGCACCGGAAAAAACATTCTCGAAAGCATATCAAACGACCTCACGCAGTTTTTTCATATTGTAACATGTGGCATCTTCGCTCTATCAGCTTATTGTCCGTGTCCTGCTCAACATACAAAAAAGGCTGCAAAAACTCGCAGCCTTCTTTTCCCGACGAATATTTCAGAGTCTTTTTAGACATATTTATCGATGACTTTAGCGATCGCTTCGCGGGTTACGGCGCCGACGATGCGTTCTTGTTCTTTTCCGCTTTTGAATAAGATAAGCGTCGGGATGCCGCGGATACCGAACTGCTGCGGGACATTCATATTCTCGTCGACGTTCATCTTAAAGACGCCGGCCTTGTCCTGATACTCTTCGGCGATCGCCTCGACGGTCGGGGCGATCATGCGGCACGGGCCGCACCATTCGGCCCAGAAATCCACCAATATAGGCTTGTCCGAGCCTAAAACGTCCGATTCAAAATTTGTGTCTGTTGCTTCTTTTGCAAAGTGTGCCATTTTTTCTCCTAACATATTTATAAATACGAATATATTTTATCTATTCCCTAAAAAATTTTCCAGTTTGATTCTACGGGCGGAAACGCGAGTGTGAACAAGCGTGCACTCGGCGCACAATGCACGCTCCTTTACAGTCGCGTTTCCGCCCGAGCTATTCTCACTACGATCTTGCCAAAATGCGAGCCGCTTTCCATATACTTTAAGGCTTCGCGTGCCTGTTCAAAATCGAAAACGCGGTCGATGACCGGCTTGAGTCCGGTTGCAGTGATCTCGGTGTTCATTTCCTCAAACATCCGGCGCGAGCCGATGAAAATTCCCTGCACGCGAATTCCCTTCATAAAGACCGGAACCGGATTGAATTCGCCCGACATGTCGAGAGCACCGATCAGAGCAATGTGCCCGCCGACGCGAACGGCTTTTACCGACCTCGGCAATGTGCTTGTGCCGCCGACTTCAATAACGTGATCGACGCCGATCCCGCCGGTCATCTCTAAAACTGCTTTGTCCCAATCGGTCGTCGTTTTGTAATTTATAGTCTCGTCGGCGCCAAGCTGCTTTATGTGTTCGAGTTTTTCATCACTGCCGGATGTCGCGATCACCCTGGCTCCAAAACGCTTTGCGAACTGCACAGCAAACACTGAAACGCCGCCGGTTCCGAGCGTCAGAACAGTGTCGCCTGTCTTTATCTTTCCCGATACGACAAGTGCGTTCCAAGCAGTCAGCGCTGCACACGGCAGCGTCGCGGCTTCCTCAAACGACAGATGTCCCGGAGCTTTGACAACAGATCCCTCTTTGAACGCTCTGTATTCCTGAAGGACGCCGTCATTCCCTGCTCCTATGGCGGATTTTGATTTCGCAGCAGTCGGTTCGCCGTCGATCCACGCAGGTATGATGGTCGAACAAATGCGGTCGCCGATACTCCACTTTGTAACACTTTCGCCGACCTCGACGACCTCGCCCGCACCGTCTGAAAACGGCACCGCAGGCAGCTTCATTTTGGGATTGTATTGGCCTTTGACTACCATGACATCACGGTAATTGAGGGACACAGCATGTAATTTTACAAGCACCTCATTCGCCGCAGGCTCAGGCATTTCGCATTCGACAACGTTGAGGTTCTCGATACCAAATTGTGATACTTCAAAGGCTTTCATCGCTCAACTAATGCAAAAAGCCGGGCATTAAACCCGGCCCTGATAAATGATAACTCAAAATACTATTTGCCCGGAATCCTGATCTCACGACCGGCACCGAGAACGGTATTCGGCAAGAGTCCATTGTACTTTGCAAGCTCGGTCGGATTGACCTTATATCGCTCTGCGATCTTATCAACTGTCTCGCCTGCTTTGGCCTTGACCGTTTTGACATTGTTAGCCACTGTCGAAGGCGGCGCATTCGTCGGACGTGAATAGGCGATCGTCTGGACATTGTTGCCCTTTACGGGGACAAAGACCTTGCCGTGCGGCACTGACATTCCGGGATTGGCCGCGACCAGATCGCTGACGCTGACGCCGGTTCGGTTTGAGATATTCTGCCATGTCTCGCCCGAAGAGGAGTTTGCAAGATTCGTATTGTTGACCTGCGACGCCGGAATGCGGCGGAACAGAGCTACGACCTGATTTGCACGGCCCGACGGCACGTTGACGATGTATGGCGTTGGCGGCGTGACATTACCCCGCAGATGCGGATTGAGGTAACGCAGATACTGAACGCTCGTGTCCGACGCCTGAGCGACAATGCTCAAATTCGTCGAAGCCGGAACGCGAATCCTGTCATAGGTTAGCGTCGGAGCCGGGCGAATGTGGCCAAAACCGTATTGATTCGGGCTGTTGGCGATCAAAACTGTCGCAAGGATATTTGGGACGTAATTGCGTGTTTCCTGCGGCAGGTACGGGAAAGCCAGCCAGAAATTTTCAGCGCCTGACTTTCGGATCGCTCTGTCAACGTTGCCTTCGCCTGAGTTGTA
>JANMDA010000299.1:0-16432 GCA_031376085.1 Chloracidobacterium sp. | reverse complement strand
GTTTCATATTACCGACCGATTTCTGTCCAAAACCGAGCGGCATTTCGTATTTTTTGAAATTGTCCGAACCAAGATTAGATGTCATGATGACGATCGCGTCCGAGAGGTAAACTTTCTTGCCGCGTCCGTCCGTGATCCAGCCTTCGTCAAAAGCCTGAAGGAAAATATTCATCAAATAAGGCGAAGCCTTTTCAACCTCGTCGAGAAGCAAAACCGTATAAGGATTGTCGCGAAGCTGTTCGGTCAAGATGCCTCCGCGTTCCGAGCCGACGATACCGCGCGGCATTCCGATCAACTTTTCGATGCCGATGGTGCCGTCACCATATTCGCTCATGTCGATGCGGATCATCTTGCCTTCGTCGCCGAACATAAATTCTGCAACGGCCTTGGCAAGCTCTGTCTTCCCGACGCCGGTCGGGCCTAAGAAAAGCAGGACGCCATCGGGCGCATAATGATTTTCCTTGAGCGGGCCTTTATTGAGCCGCAGGCGCTCGGCAACCGCACGAACCGCGTCCAGTTGGCCAATTACGCGTTTTCCGAGGTCAGCTTCCATCGCCGAAAAACGATCCGACGTGTCGCGGTAGATCATGTCCTTTGGAATTCGCGATTCCTGCGAAATAACATCGATTATATGCTCAGGCCGGACGGTCATCTCAAGCGGCTCGTTGATCTCGACCTTGACCGAGGCAGTGTCGAGCCAGCCTATCGCCTTGTCCGGCAGATGAAGGTTGCGAATGTATTTCGGCGACATTTCGAGCGCCATGTTTATCGCCTCATCTGAGATCGTGACCGAATAATTTTTCTCAAGTCGAGGCCGTACGCCAAAAAGGATCTTCTTGGTCTCATCAATGGTTGGTTCCTCAACTCTCACCAGCCTGAAACGCCGCGCAAGTGCCTCGTCGTCGCTGATATATTCCTTGTATTCGGAGATCGTCGTAGCACCGATGATCCGAAGTTCACCTCGGGCGAGTGATGATTTGAACATATTCGCTGCATCCGAAGTCGTTCCCATTGCCGCGCCTGCACCGATGATCGAATGTGCTTCGTCGATGAAGAGAATGATGTGATCTTTCTCTTTGACCTCGTCGATGATGCCTTTTATTCGCTCCTCAAACATGCCGCGCAGCATCGTTCCGGCAACAAGGCCGCCCATTTGAAGCTGCACAATATGAGCATCGCGAAGACGTAGGGGAACCTTTTCTGGTTCGAGTTCGATAAGCCGAGCAAGCCCTTCGACAACCGCAGTTTTTCCGACGCCAGGCTCGCCGACAAGCATGGGCGAATTGGACCGCTCGCGGTGCGAAAGTATCTCGATCATTTGCAGGATCTCACGCTCGCGGCCGATGGTTGGCGGGATCTTGTCCTGACGGGCAAGCTTATTCAAGGACACGCCAAAATGCCGCAGAAACGAGGGCAATTCGTATTTCTGCCGGACGCGTTCCTCTTCTTTTTCGCGCTTTTTAATACGCGTGCGGGCCGTCTGGGCGACCTCGTCGGATGGCACTCCCAAATTCTGTAATACGTCGTTAAGCACGCTGCGCTCGTCGTTTGAAAGAACGTAAAAAATATCGCTGCCGTCTATCACGCGTCGCCCCTGCGAACGGGCACGGTCCATCGCCCGCTTAAAAAGTTCAGTAGTCTCAGGCGCGATGCGATAGCCTTTTCCGCTATGCTGACGGCCGGCTTCCATTCTTTTTTCTATCAACAATTTTACCGAACGCGGATCGACCGCCAGGTCACGCATCGTGGATGTAAAGAGATCATCCTCTTCAAATGCAATTGCGTGCAAAATATGTTCGATCGAAACGTAATTCTGATCGCGTTTTTTGGACTCGCCCAATGCCGTCTCCAAAACTCGCTGCCCGCTCTCGCTGAATTTGTCCTTGTATGCGTCTATATCTGCCATAATTCCCTTGTAGAAAAACTCAAAACTATGATGCGGGCCGACGTGGAAGGCTTTGCCTAAATTCCACTATAACACTTTGCCGTAATTGGCTAAAAGCTATTTCTCAACATCATTCCCCTGCCGAATCAGCGAGGGCCTTTCCAACCTGAACTCGCGCTGGGCGAAGTAACTTGTCGGCAAACTTATATCCACGGGCGTATTCCGCAATGATCTTACCGTCGTTTTTAGCGTCGGTAGCAACCATATCAACTGCCTCGTGAAGTTCTGGGTCAAAATCGACACCGACAGAAGCAATCGGCTCGACGCCGACATCGATCAATGCCCGTTCAAAACTTCGTGCCGTGCCTATGACGCCATTTCGCAAATGCTCGACCGAAGGATCCGTTTCGCTTGCCGCCACCGCAAGATTAAGGTTATCGAGAACGGGAAGCAGCGTTGTCAAAAAGTTGAACTGCGCTTGTTTGCCGCGATCTTCGAGCGTTTTCATCAGCCGCGCACGCATGTCGGCGGTCTCTTTTTCAAGATTGGCCTTTGCTTCCTCAAATTTTGCCTGAACGCCAACCAGTTTTGCTTCGGCGGCTTCACGACGTTCGGTCTCGGCTTTTAGCTTCGCTTCAAGAGCGATCTCAGTCGCCGATTTGACCTGCTCTTTTTGCGGTTCGTCATCGGCGATACGCTCGCCATCCTCATTGAAGCGGCGTTTGTCGGAAATCGGGATCGTCACATCGTCCATATCATCAAATTCTTCGTTATTGTTCTTTTTCTCGTTCATTTTTTTAAACATCTACATTCATTGTAAAGTGTTCGCCCGTGATGCAGAAGTGCAAGGGGCTAACACTGGCGTTGATGTTCCACCCCTTGCTCACGCGCGGGCCTCAGAGCTCGTTCCGGTCGGGGTAAACTTGATCGCTCCATTATCAGCAGATAATCGAACGGTTTGACCGCTTGCTATGTCGCCATTGAGCAAACTGACGGCAAGCGGATTTTGGATCAGGTTTTGTATAGCTCGTTTAAGCGGACGAGCACCGTAAACCGGATCGTAGCCCTCGGTGACGATCAGTTCCCTGGCCGAGTCATCCAATTCTATCGTTATGCCGCGTTCCTCTAGGTTCTTTCGCAGTTTCTCAAGCTGAACGTCGATGATCCTCGCGATCTCGTTTTTACTCAACTGTTGAAATACGACGATATCGTCGATGCGGTTCAAAAACTCCGGTTTGAAATGATCCCGCAGCACTTTTAACACTTCGTTTCTGATGTCTCTGTCAACCAACGGATTTTCCGAGGCCGACTGAATCTCACGAGAGCCGAGATTCGACGTCATTATCAAAACGGTATTTTTGAAATCGACCACACGTCCTTTGGAATCGGTCAACCGTCCGTCATCTAGGATTTGCAGCAGCACATTGAATACATCAGGATGAGCCTTTTCGATCTCGTCAAACAGCACGACCGAATACGGTCGGCGTCTAACTGCTTCAGTCAACTGTCCGCCTTCTTCATAGCCGACGTACCCCGGAGGAGCACCGATCATGCGGGCGACGGCGTGCTTTTCCATATACTCCGACATATCGAGTCGGATCATCGCCCGTTCGTCGTCAAACATGAATTCGGCCAACGCTCTTGCCGTCTCAGTCTTACCGACGCCGGTCGGCCCAAGGAAAATGAACGAGCCGATAGGCCGATTAGGATCCTGCAAACCCGCACGGGCACGACGAACGGCGTTTGCAACAGCTTCTAGTGCTTGGTCTTGTCCAATAACACGCTTGCGGAGGTTTTCCTCCATCGCGATCAGCTTTTGCATTTCGCCCTCGAGCATTTTTGAAACAGGCACGCCCGTCCATCTTGCGACGATCTCGGCAACGTCCTCTTCATCAACTTCTTCTTTGAGAAATACACCGTCCTTTTGCAGCTCTTGCAAACGTTCCTGTTCGGTCACAAGCAGCTTTTCAAGCTCGGGAATGCTTCCGTACTGCAACTCTGCTGCTTTATTCAAATCGCCTGCCTGTCGGGCTTGTTCGAGTTCGAGTTTGGCTTTTTCGAGCTGCCCCTTGGCGGTGCGCATTTTCTCGATCTCGTCTTTCTCCGATTGCCACTTGGCCTTCATCGCCGAGGATTTTTCGTTGAGATCGGCAATGCGTTTTTCTATATCGTCGAGCCGCTCTTTGGATTTCTTATCCGTTTCATGCGAGAGTGCCTGCCGCTCGATCTCAAGCTGCAATATCTCGCGTTCAAGGACATCTATCTCCTGCGGCAAGCTATCGATCTCGATGCGTATGCGCGAAGCGGCTTCGTCAATAAGATCAATGGCCTTGTCCGGGAGAAATCGGTCCGTAATGTAACGATTCGACAGCGTTGCCGCGGCGACGATCGCTGCATCTTTTATACGGACGCCGTGATGAACTTCGTAACGTTCCTTAAGGCCACGAAGAATCGCAATCGTGTCCTCAACGGTAGGCTCGCCGACATAGACTTGTTGGAATCGGCGCTCCAGAGCCTTGTCCTTTTCAATATATTTTTGATATTCGGCCAGCGTCGTCGCGCCGACCGCTCGCAGAGTGCCGCGTGCAAGCGCCGGCTTGAGCATATTCGACGCGTCAATCGCGCCTTCCGAAGCACCGGCTCCGACGAGCGTATGTAGTTCGTCGATAAAGAGAATGATCTGGCCTTCTGCTTTTTCTATCTCGTTGAGAACTGCTTTCAGGCGGTCTTCAAATTCGCCGCGATATTTCGCTCCGGCGAGCATTGCTCCGAGGTCGAGCGAAACCAATTTCTTATTTTTCAGCGTTTCGGGCACATCGCCAGACACTATGCGTTGGGCGAGACCTTCGACTATAGCGGTCTTTCCTACGCCGGGTTCGCCGATCAGGACGGGATTGTTTTTTGTTCGACGCGACAGGATCTGGATCGTCCTGCGAATCTCGTCATCACGACCTATGACAGGATCTAGCTTGCCCTTGCGGGCACGTTCGGTCAGGTCTTGCGCGTATTTGTCGAGAGACTGAAAGTTTTCCTCGGCGTTCTGATCTGTGATCCGCGAACCGCCGCGCATGTCGGTGATCACTTTTTCGAGGTCTTCTTTCGTGATTCCGTTCGACCGTAAAATGCGTCCGGCGTCGCCGTCTTTTTCAGCCGCAATGGCCAGCAAAAGATGTTCGGTCGAATGGTATTCGTCCTCCATCTTTTCAGCCTCTTTCTGGGCTTCCTGAAAGATCGTGTTCGTCCGCGAACTAAAATATTGCTGGCCGCCGCTGACCTTTGGAAATTTTTCGATCGCGGCCTGAGTTTCTGTAAGTATCGCCTGTGCGTTGGCTCCGATCTTACCCAGGATCGGGCGCAAAATACCCTCTTTTTGCTCAAGCATTGCCGCGAGCAGATGCTCAGGCTCTACCTGTTGGTTCTCGTTTTTTTCCGCGATAGTGATCGCTTCTTGAACGGCTTCCTGTCCTCGGATGGTAAATCTGTCAAATCTCATACTTAAACACCTCGTGCTTAGTCTTTAGTAATAATAAAACTTGAGTGTCCTAATGTCAAGTCTTAAAAAAATAGCAAAACCACCAAAAATATATACTTATTTAATGTTTTCAGGTGACACTTATGACTTTGTCGGTTATATTTATTGAGCATCTTTCCTCAATAATTGAACTAGAAAATGAAGATTTTTCGTGAAGTTCTCTGGCCATTGATAGCTGTTTTCGCGGCGTTTGTCGTTGGCGGGATAATTGTGCTGTTGATCGGCGACAACCCTTTTCTCACGTTTTACCAGCTTATCGGCAATTCGTTCGGGTCGTTGAACGATCTCGGTTACACATTGTTCATCGCGACGCCGCTAATATTTACGGGCCTTGCCGTAGCGGTAGCGTTTCGCTGCGGGCTTTTGAACATCGGCGCCGAGGGGCAGCTTTATGTCGCGGCTTTTGCGACGGCGTGGGTCGGTATCAAGTTTGGCGGCACGATCGTCACGATCTTTGGCAAGCAGGAAGATTGGTCCTGGTATAGTTTGCCATCGGTGTTGCTCGTGCTTGTGTGTATTCTGACAGCCGTTGTCGCCGGCGGTATCTGGGGAGCGATCCCGGGAATATTAAAAGCGAAATTCGGCTCGCACGAAGTCATCAACACTATCATGCTGAACTTCATCGGCGTCGCATTGGTCAGCTATTTCACACAGTATTATTATAAGATTCCAGGCGACCCGATCATGCAGACTGCCGAGATCGGCAAGGGTGCTCACATTCCCCGAATAAGCCAATTCATTCCGGGAATGCCTCCATTCGTCCCGCTCAGCGTCGCGTTTTTGCTGGCAATACTGATGTGTATTCTCGTTTATGTCTTTCTGTGGAAGACCAAGTGGGGCTACGAGCTGCGTGCCGTCGGCGAAAATCCGTCAGCGGCTGAATACGGCGGCATCAATGTTAAGAAGCAGATAATTCTGGCGATGACGATCTCCGGCGGACTCGCCGGCATGGTCGCAATCGGCGAAGTTTTGGGTTACCGATACAACTATTACGACGGATTTTCGGACGGCTGGGGCTATCTTGGCATTGCGGTAGCACTGCTTGGCCGCAATCATCCGCTCGGCATATTTATCGCGGCAATCTTTTTTGCGGTCCTGAAACGCGGCGAGATATTCGTGGACATCGAGACGAAATACGTTTCAAAGGATCTCGTTGAGGTGCTTCAGGCAATCATTATTATTTTTGTGGCGGCTCTACAGAGATATACGAGGAAATAAGGATGAGCGAACTTTTTACACCGACATTTTTACTCATCTTGTTTTTTTCGATGATTCGCAGCGCGACGCCGCTGATCTTTGCGGCGCTTGGCGGAATGTTCTCGGAGCGTGCAGGCGTTATCAACATCGCTCTCGAAGGATTGATGCTTGCCGGAGCATTTACAGCAGCGGTTGTCACTTATGAAATGCAGAATCCATATCTCGGATTTTTTGCGGGAATGGCGGTCGGAGCAATCGTTGCGCTTATTTTTGCTTTTGCCGTTATTAGATTTGAGGCCGACCAGGTTGTCACCGGGTTTGCGATAAGCATGTTGATGTTAGGACTTCCGGCCGTGATCAGCAGCAGGCTTTATGATTCGGCAGGTTCGACGCAGCAGATCGCGAAGGAATTTTTGCTGCTCGATATTTCTAATCGACTATCGATTGCTTCGATCCTGGCATTCCTTATTGTTCCGATTTGCTGGTATGTGCTATACAAAACACCGTTTGGGTTGAGAATTCGAGCGGCAGGTGAAAACCCCGAAGCAGCAGACGCAGCTGGCGTGAATGTTATCCGTTTGCGTTATATTGCTGTCATTATCTCTGGCGCGTTGGCGGCGGCGGGCGGTGCATATCTTTCTATAGGGCAGTCGTCACTATTTACGCGCGGAATGACCGCAGGCCGGGGCTACATTGCTCTCGCTGCATTGATACTCGCCAAATGGAAACCTATACCAGTGCTTTTCGCCTGTCTTTTTTTCGGGTTCACTGAAGCGCTGTCGATCCAGATGCAGGGCGTGATCAAAATGCCTTCGGGCGAGGACATTCCGGTCCAGTTCATACAAATGATCCCGTATGTGCTGACGATAATCGTGCTGGCCGGATTTATCGGTTCGTCACGAG
This sequence comes from Chloracidobacterium sp., assembly GCA_031376085.1. Lineage (GTDB taxonomy): Bacteria > Acidobacteriota > Blastocatellia > Pyrinomonadales > Pyrinomonadaceae > OLB17. The sequence goes on along the minus strand of JANMDA010000299.1, from coordinate 8,915 downwards.
CACCGAAATCTTTGGGTATTCCATACAGAAAAGAGAATTAAGTCTAGTTTCATATGTTTACGATTCCGTACGATGAACTAGATACAAATATTGTCGAACTTGTTCGAGCCATTAATTCGTTTCCAGGAATTTATACAGTTGGTAGTTGTGGTGGTCACCCTAATAACAAAGATTTTCAAAACCGTGAAGGTACATTCGACATTGTGTTTCAATTGGAGGTTGAAGGAAGACGACCAACAGAAGATGCTTGGTTGTCTCTAGAATTTCTTGTTTACATTTTCAACAACGTATTCTATAGAACAGGCAGCAAGGTTTTTGTTGGTCCTTATTCTGCTCCGCCGCATTACAACAAGCCGGGTTCGACTATTACATTTCGGCTTGGTGGTGAGGAAGACCCAAACGAAATCGCTGAACTACTGAAAGATCAAAAAGCACAGTGGTTTTTAGTCTGGGAACGGGCGGCTGATAAACAATCATAGTAAAATCAGTCTCATGTCCTACGAACAGGCTGCGGAAGCAGCCGCATATATCCAGTCAAAATATTCCGGCGAGTGCAAAGCGGCGATCGTTCTCGGCAGCGGCCTTGGCGCTTTTGCCGATGAATTGACGAATGCGGCCAGAATCCCTTACGAAGAAATTCCAGGTTTTGCCCGTTCGACAGTTGAAGGCCATGCCGGACAACTTGTTCTTGGCGAGATCAACGGCATGGCGGTTGCTGTGCAGCAAGGCCGTTTTCATTATTACGAAGGCTACGACATGGAGCAGGTAATGCTGCCGGTTCGTACCTTTGGCTTGATGGGAATAAAGAATCTTATCCTGACGAACGCCGCAGGCAGCCTTAATTCAGATATGACGCCCGGCAGTTTGATGCTGATCACAGACCATCTGAATTGCCTCGGTGTTAATCCATTGCGTGGCCCAAATGACAGTCGTTTTGGCCCGCGTTTTCCTGACATGAGCGAGGTTTATGACCGCGAGTTTCAGCAGATCGCGCATGATGAGGCCACTGCGATCGCTCATGAACGATTTGAAAAAGGACACGATGAAACGCTGATCGATTTTATGAATCGCGGTATTTATTGCGCTCTGTCCGGCCCGACGTATGAGACGCCGGCTGAGATCCGAATGTATAGACATCTCGGGGCCGATGCCGTTGGTATGTCCACAGTTCCTGAGGCGATAGCGGCACGGCATCAGGGAATGCGTGTACTCGGCATCTCGTGTATAACCAACCTCGCTGCCGGGATGAGCGACGAACCGATAAATCACGAAGAGGTAATGGAAACCGGCGCTCGTGTTGCTGAGGTATTCAAAGAACTTTTACGACGGGTAATTAGGCAAATATGTTTATAGGCATCTGCGGAGGAACGGGTTCGGGAAAGACGACTATAGCGCGGGCGATAGTTGAAGCTGTAAGCGCGGAAAATGTTGTGCTGATCGAACAGGATTCGTATTACAGGAATCTTGCAGACATGCCACTTGATGAACGCCATCAGGCAAATTTCGATCATCCCGATTCGATCGACAGCGACATGCTGGTCAACCATTTGCTGCGTCTTAAACAAGGCCTCAAGGTCGAGATGCCGCTGTATGATTTTAAGTCACACACGCGCAGCGACCGGATCGCGATCATTGAACCAAAGCCCGTCGTAATAGTCGAGGGCATTTTAATCTTTGCAGAAACGCGCGTGCTCGATCTGCTGGATGTTCGCGTTTTTGTCGACACGCCGGACGACATTCGTTTTATTCGCCGATTGCAGCGCGATATCGTTGAACGCGGGCGAACTGTCGAATCCGTTATCGGACAATACTATCGAACAGTCAGGCCAATGCACCACGAATTCGTAGAGCCATCGAAGCGGCACGCCGATATCATTATTCCCGAAGGTGGGCAAATGGGCGTCACCGTCGAATTCCTATGCAGCATGGTGCGTGAGAAACTAAAAGAAGAGAAAAAGGCAGCGAAATAATTGATGGAACACTCAGAGAAAGAACTTGTTGAAGCAGCTACGCGCGTGCGTGAAAACGCTTACGCGCCGTTTTCGGAATTTAAGGTCGGAGCGGCCCTCGAGACTGATGACGGCCAGATCATCGTCGGCAGCAATGTCGAATCAGCGAGCTACGGCCTCACCGTCTGCGCCGAACGTGTCGCCGTTTGGAACGCGATCTCACAAGGCAAACGAAAGATCACAAAGATCGCCGTCGTCGCCGACACCGAAGACCTGACTCCACCGTGCGGCGTCTGCCGGCAGATCATCTGGGAATTCGGCGGCAACATTCCTGTGATATTTGCCAATCTCAACGGTAAGGTCGAGACCGTCCAGATGAAAGACCTGCTTCCGCGTGCGTTTGATACAAAATTTCTTAAGTAGTCCCTACTGGAGAATAGCTACAACATTTTCCGAAACATTGTGAATGGCAAAGAGCAGACTTTTGTTGGACGCTAATAAAACCACCGCAGCGAATACAACACCGAGACATAGCCAAACTGAGTATCTGGAACTTAATCCCGACATCTTTCCGGCCACATTTTTATCATCTGAAAGTTCCAGCAGGCGGCGAATGCGGCGTTTCAGGTCGCCGTCGTTAGATCCGATCATGAATGAACCCAGCGGCATTGCCGGACTGGTATTTGCAGGGACGATTCGAGCGACTTTAATAAGAGCCTCGGCAAGATCGAGAGCCATCGAATTGCCGCCTGTCGAAGCAGCGTATTCGTCGGCAGCGGCCTCGATATTATTGACCCACGCCCTGTCGAGTTCACGCCCAAACGGGAAAATTAGCATGTCGCGGCAAACTCTGAGAAAAGCACGCTTAAAATTATCGTGTGCGGTAAGATGGCCGTATTCATGCGCGATCGCCGCTCGAAATTCGTCAGGAGAAAGCGAATCAAAGATCTGTTCCGCAACGAAAAGGCGGGGCCGTAGCATTCCGACGACGGCGATCACAGGAAATGGGTGATTCATGCGATAAACCGGAATGTTTACATTCTCTAAAGCGATCTGCTGAGAATGTTTTAGCCAATCCGCAAGCAGTTTCCGCGTTGCCAGCCATGTGCGGAAAACGCGAAAAAGTGCAATTCCGATTCCAAAAAGTGAAACGAGCGAGATAACCGCCAGCTTAAGGCTAACCACTTCGCCGGATGCGTGCGGCTCGAACAAAAGATAAGCTGGGAGCAAAAACCCAAGGACAAAGATGAGCGCTGCCCCAACCGGAAGAGTGCGAAGTGCGAAGATTATCTGTTCCTGTTTACGCGAAGAAAGATTTTTTGCTTTTTTTGAAAGTGCGCGCCATATGACTGACGCCGAGATCGAAGCAAACAGATTCAGCGTCAGGAGAAAGGCAAAGACTAGGCAGATTCCGAGCAAGAAATACATTGTTTCTTATTTGCGGGCTTCCAGTTCGGATCGTTTTTCGTGAACGAGCCGCTCAAGCTCATCGAGAAAAGCCCTGTCGCGGTCGCTGACGGCATCAACGATGCATGCCAGAACCGGTTCAACACGGCCTGTGCCGGTTTCGAGCAGATTAGTAATGACATCTTTGGCCACACCCTGCTCCATCTCCGTAACCGAATATTTTGCCGAGTAATAAAATGCCCGGCTAACCTTTCGCCTGTTGAGGAGGCCTTTTTTATAAAGCCTGTCCAGCGTCGTCATAATGGTCGTATAAGCAATGGTCTCGCCGCCATTTTGCCATATTTGCCGCACACTGGTCTCTCCGTGCTGACGAATTTCGGCAAGCATTTGACGTTCGAGCGCACCGAGCGAGTCGACTACCGCCTCGGACAGGCGCCGCGATCCATGCAATCTGAATTTTGGCATTTGCATATTTGTGAGTATAAAAGATTTTGCGAGCGTGTCAAAATAAAAAACGGCAGTCTGACGCTGCAATTATCTTTGATATAATGTAATCAGGAAATGAAAGCCACAAAAGACATTCCAGAGATTCGATTGGACAAAACTAAACTACGAGTCATGACGTTTGCCGAAAAGGAAGCTGAAGAGATCGATTATTGGAAAACGACCTCACTGAAGGAACGCCTTCAACATGCCGAACGCCTCAGGAGAATAGCCTATGGAGCTAGAGCTACCGCAAGACTTCAAAGAACTATTCGAATCTTTCAACGCACACAAGGTTGAATATCTGCTGCTTGGCGGGTATGCCGTTATTGCGTATGGCTATGTTCGCAATACAAGCGACATAGACGTTGTTGTTTCGGACGGCGAGGAGAATGCCAGACGGTTGATGAAAGCTCTCGCTGTTTTCGGTTTCGGCGAAACGGAATTGAAAGCCGATTTGTTTACGAAACCCGACAGCGTTGTTCGCATGGGCGTTGAACCATTGAAGATCGAAATATTAAATTACCTAAAAGGCGTGAATTTCAAGGATGCCTATTCCAGACGCAATTCAGTGCAAGTAGAAGATATTACCATTGATCTTATCGCCTTACCCGATTTGCTGGCTAACAAAAAAGCTGTCGGACGGCTTAAGGATTTGGCTGACGCTAGCGAACTTGAGAAACGAAACTAGATTTTGCGCGCCCATTAAAATTTGTTGTACCTTCAGCTATGAATAAGCTCCGATTTTCCATCACAATTCTCCTTGTATTTTCCTTCTCCATTACGGGTTTATCGCAAAAGCGTCCGCGAAAACCGGATGGTATCCTCAGCACGGTTCCAACTGAAAAATCGAAGGGTTCGCTCCTGACCGACGTAATTATTACAGGCGGCACCGTTGTCACAATGGACGAGCAGCACCGTGTTATCGAAAACGGAGCCGTTGCAATCAAGGGGAACAAAATAGTTGCCGTCGGCACGTCAGCAGAGATCAAAAAAGCATATCGGACGACACGTACTATCGACGCTACGGGCAAGATCATCATTCCCGGCTTGATCAATACACACACGCATGTGCCGATGTCGTTGTTTCGCGGCATCTCGGACGATCTTGATCTGAACGACTGGCTGACGAAGTACATCTTTCCTGCTGAGGCAAAAAATGTCGATGAAGCGTTTGTCCGTGCAGGCACGCGGCTTGGCCTCGCCGAGATGATACGCGGCGGAACGACGACTTACTGCGACATGTATTATTTCGAGGACGCGATTGCGGACGAGACGAAAAAGGCTGGCGTTCGCGGTGTTTTGGGCGAGACGATCATCGATTTTCCGGTCGCCGACAACAAGACGAATGCCGAGGCTATGGCTTACACTGAAAAATTTATTAAGAAGTGGACTGGCGATCCGCTTATCGTTCCGGCTTTGGCTCCGCACGCGCCGTATACGGTTTCGACGGATCATCTGAAGGCGATCAGGGCAATGTCCGACAAACTTAACGCCGCCGTTGTGATCCATGTCGCCGAAACAAAAAAAGAACGTGACGACATCAAAAAACAGTACGGCGACACGCCGATGGATTATCTGGCCAAGATCGGTTTCCTGTCGGGACGCGTCATCGCTGCACACACCATTTGGATCACCGATGAAGAGATCGATCTGATGAATATCCTGGGCGTCGGGTCGGCGCACAATCCGCAGTCGAATATGAAGCTCGCGTCCGGGGTTGCTCCTGTGCCTGCAATGCTTGCAAAAGGCGTTGCCGTTGGTTTAGGAACCGACGGAGCCGCGTCGAACAATGATCTCAACATGTGGGAAGAAATGGACACTGTCGCAAAGCTGCACAAACAGTTTTCCGGCGACCCGAAAACGCTTCCCGCTGAACAGGCTTTTGAAATGGCGACGATCCGAGGAGCTCGTGCCCTGCATCTCGACAATATCACCGGCTCACTTGAAGTTGGCAAACGCGCGGATATTGCGATCGTTGATCTTGACGATCTAAATCAGACGCCATATTTCAATATTTACTCGTCGCTTGTTTACTCGACAAAGGCCAACAACGTCCGCACCGTCATCATTAACGGCCGCATTGTGATGCTCGACCGCCGTTTGCTCACTTTAAATGAAAATGCTATAAAGAAAGATGCAAACGCATACCGCGATAAAATCATCAAGAGTTTAGGTAAATGATTTAGCGGGCCACACAAAAGGCTCGGTCGCGATGATTTTGGGATTATTTTCGCTACGTCAGGTCGTCAAAGTGAGCCTTCTTAAGTAGTTCGCTTGGCCTTTACGGAAAATTTAAGTCAGATCAGGAGGACTATAAATGCCGTTAAATGTCAGAAGGTTATACACTTCGCTTTTTTTGGTTTTATTCGGTTTTATTCTACTTGCGAACGGTCAGACGCCACCGCAGACAACACCGCCACAACAAGTTACTGCTCCTCCTACATCGGGCGATGTGATGCGTGAGCGGATCTCAAGGGCAAAGGCCTTCATCGCGGTCCGCAATTACAACGCAGCAATTTACGAGCTTGAGAACATCCGCCGCGAGTCGAACGACACTGCGTTAAAGAGCGTGGTCAACGTTCTGTTGATGAACAGCTACCTCGAACAGGGCGATTACAAACGTGCCCAGGATTTCGTCACCGAGTTTTACAACGCACAAAAAACAAATAAGCCGAACGCTTCGCCCTTTTACATGTCCGTTGCCGCGCAGATCGTAAAGGGCGCCCGCGACCGTGTCGAACGCTATCGTGCCCTCGGCCTGAGCGTCGGCGACCGCACCTTGCCGCTAGAAGCTGCTAACGATCTCGAAAAAATGCGCGAGACGCTTGAGCTAGTTATCACGCAGTCAAAAGAGATCGGCAAAGATAAAGTAAAATCGCACGACGCGATGGCTTTGTTAGAAGAAGCGAGCAATTCGCGCAGTATGCTCGCCCGCGACGATTACGATGCACGCCGCTGGAGCGATGAGGTCGCCGATACGCGGGAAGATATTGCTAATTCGGGACGCGTTGTAATGGACGCCACCAATGGCACGGCTTCGGAAATCCAGAACGCTGATCTGATAAACAAGAAACCTCTCGAAAGGCCGCCTGTAATGACGCCGCCGACCGGTGATAACAATACAAACATGCCTTCCGGCCAGACCGTCGCGGTCAACGATAAACCGGTTTATGTGCCGATGCCTCCTCCGACCGTCAAGGAAGATCCCAAAAAAGAAGAGCCGAAACCCAACACAGAAACTCCAACGCCCGAAACCGCAGCTGACAACTCGCCGCTCGACGTCGGAGCGCAGCTCAAGCAATTTGCCACAAACCAGCCATCGCCCATATATCCGCAAGTCGCAAAGGCCACGCGGACGACCGGTGTCGTCAAAGTGCAGGTAACCGTCAGCGAGACCGGCGAGGTCGCGACCGTCGATAAAACGACCGGCCCCGGCATGTTGCAAGGCGCCGCCAAGGACGCGATCAAGAAGTGGAAGTTCAAGCCCTTCGTCCGCGACGGCCAGCCGGTCAAAGCGATGGGATTTGTGAATTTTAACTTCGCGTTGTAGAACAAGGCTGGAACCGATCTTTCTACGGGCGGCAACCTTTTCGCGAGGTTTGCCGCCTAATTAGTTTTGTGCGAAGGTAAATTTGCTTTGCGCAGCGACGCAGACCGATGATGTATGCTGTCGCACTAAGCCTCGCAGACGACGCACTAAGCCTCCGAGATGACGCACTAAGCCTCGCAGGTGACGCATTAAGCCTCGCAGGCGACGCACTAAGCCTCCGAGGCACGACAATTATGCTCTTACGACTCGTATTTATCACGTTTTTTGCAGCAATAACGGCGTTTTCGCAGATTCCGGCAATTGAACCAGGTGTTTCGCAGGACTTGGCGAAGTGGCGCGCCTCGCAATACTCGAACATCAGCTACAAACTCAACCTGACGCTCGAAAAGATGTCGCCGGTGCTTCGCGGCAGTATGGAAATACACGTCACCGTCGGATTATATCGAGGGGGAGTACGGCCGATAGTTCTTGATTGGCGAGAGATTCCCGGCCACGAAATAAGTTCAAGAGTATGGAATGTTACGCTCAACGATGAACCTATAGGTCTGCGAACTCCTTTTAATGGTCTTGATAAAGATCCTAAATATGAACAGATCATCGATCACCTTATCTTCCGCGATGGCGTGAAGATGGGCGAGAATGTCATCAAGCTCGATTTTACGTCGCCGATATTGACCAGCGGCAGCGCGATCACGCGGTACGTCGATAAAGAGGACGGCGCGGAATACATCTATTCGCTCTTCGTCCCGTCCGACGCCAGCACGGCGTTCCCCGTCTTCGACCAGCCTGATCTGAAGGCGAAGTTCACGTTGTCATTAACAATACCCATGTTATGGCAACCCATTACGAATACTGAAGTCTCCCGCGTAACCGCATGGCAAGGGAATCATTGTCATGACTGTAACATTACCAAATACGACTTCTACGAAACTAAGCCAATAAGTTCTTACGTCTTTGCATTTGCGGTTGGCCCATTTGAAGTTTTTAGAGAATGCATTTCCAATGCGGCTGGTTCTAAGGATGCGATTAAGTGCATGGAGATTGAGATCCTTAATCAGAAGATTCAGGAAACAAGGGATTGGTCAAAGATATACGTCCGCAAATCGCAGGCCGAGAAGTTCAAACCACACGCCGCTGAGGTCTTTCGTCTCAATCGCGAGGCCGTCAAATATCTCGAAACCTATTTCGACTACAAATTCCCGTTTCCGAAGTACGACATGGTGCTGATCCCCGAATTTCCGTTTGGCGGGATGGAGCATGCCGGGGCGACGTTTCTTAGGGAGCAGTCCGTTATCTTTCCGCAGGAGCCGACCAAAAACGACATCGTCACGCGGGCGAACCTGATCTTTCACGAGGCCGCGCATCAATGGTTTGGCGACACAGTCACGATGAAATGGTTTGACGACCTGTGGCTGAAAGAGGGCTTTGCCGAGTTTATGGCGTACAAGACGCTCGAAAAGGTCATGCCCGACGCCAACGCCTGGAAGGTCTTCTACGAACGCAACAAACAGGCCGCCTACGCG
>JANMDA010000331.1:0-5168 GCA_031376085.1 Chloracidobacterium sp. | reverse complement strand
GGATGCTGTGATGCAAGCCGATAAAGATATTGTAGTTCCGGTAAATGTCGCAGGAATTGCAAATAAGGGCGTCATCGCGTATGAGTTCGATCTAAGATATGATCCGGCCGTGATACAGCCTCATAAAAACGCTGTCGATGTTATGAGAACGATCAGCCGCGGACTTTCAGTTATGGTTAATGCTGAGGAGCCGGGATTTTTGAGGATTGTTTTGTATGGCACGATGCCGATCGACTGCGACGGAATGCTTATGAAACTCAGATTCACTGCTGTCGGAACACCTGGTTCGATGTCACCACTGACATGGGAACGCCTGATGTTTAACGAAAATGAGCATAGTGTGAATGCGGTTGACGGTAAGATCGAACTTTTTTAATCTGCGGACTTGTGCATTTAGTCTTTTATTTCAATCCCGGAACCGGTGAATCGACCGTGATGTTATTTTCCCGAAAAGCGGTTGACGTCACTCGCTGAAGGTCGGCCATCGATTTGTTGAAATCGGTTTCTGCTCGTATTTCAGCGTTCTTGGCGTTTGTCAGCGAGTTTTCACGCTGGAAAAGCAGAAACGTGGTTGATTTGCCTGCCTCGTAGAGTTTTTGCTCACCTGCCAATTGAATTTCGGCGTTTTGCCTTGCTCGTCGGGCGGTTAAAACCCGCTGCCTAGAGGTCTCGACCGCCTGCACGGCATTTCTCACTTCGACAATAACAGTCTGCTCCTGACCGCGGGTTTGAGCTTCGAGCCGTTGTTCCTGAATGCGTGCTCCGTCAAGATTTGCTTTGGCAGTGCGATTTCGGAACGGAAACGAGATGGTCACGCCAAGTGAAAAATTAGGAGCGTCACTGCGAAAAATATTGGCAAGTGAACGGTTAAAACCCCCAACCAAAAATGAACGTGTTCCCGGAATCTCGATCAACGGATTGGGTATCTGACTACCCGGAGCAAAAAGCATATTCAGCTTTTGACGAAGTATTTCATCGTTACCTGTGAACTGCGGAAAAAATATTGAATTCGTCGTTGCACCGCCTTGTGAAAGTCCGTCAAGTGAAAATGTCGAATTAAAATCGATCTGCGGTTTAGTCTGATTCTTGTAAAATCGTAAGTCGGTATTATTGATCTCTTTTTGAATTTTCAGCCGCCGTAATTCGAACCGATTATCCATAGCGTCCTTCATCGCGGTGTCGAGATTGAGCGGATCTGGGCTGACCTGCGGAGCGTCGGTTGGAACGAGCGACTGGGACCATTCGTTTGAAAGGGGGTCTTTTAGGATGAGCTGCTTCAAAGCGTTCTCGGCGATGCCAACTTGCTGCGTCGCAAGCAGGAGGTCACCTTCACGATTTGCCAGTTCAGTTTCGACCTCGGCACGTTCAAGCGGAGCGGCTGCTCCGGCATCGATCTTGACTTCGACCTGCCGCAAATTCTCTTTCGCAAGATTTACATTTGCAATCTGATTTTGCTGATTTCGCGAAGCGAATACCAGGTCCCAATAAGCACGCTGGACTTGTGAAACAGTGTCCGTAGCCCGAAGGAAAAAATCAGAATCAGTCTGCTCAAGACGTTTACGGGCGATGATGATCTGATGACGCTTGCTGTCGATTCGAAAATTTCTGAACAGCGGTTGAGTATAAGAAAGCCCAAGGCTAGAGGAAAAAATCGCACTGCTGCTGCTTCCCGATACTGATCCTGAGCTGACCTGGGCCTGAGCGAAGGCGTTCTCAGTTCGCTGGTTGTTGAAAAAGGACTGCATGTTTCCGCCGCCACGCTCAAAAAATTTTGTGAGGCCGGCATTTATGCGGAAGTCGTTCGTTGCCGGTGATCCGGTAGTATTACTGCGTGAATAGTTAGGCGATACAGAAAAAACAGGATCGTAAATACCGATCAGCGAGCGCACCTGCGTTTCCTGAAACCGAACATCACCGCGCGAGACTTCAATGTCGTTGTTGTTCTCAAGCGCCCGGCGAATAGCGTCCTGTAGAGAAAGCGTCAAAGGCTGTGCGGTCTGAACACCGACGCGTGAAAGGCCGGTTGCTTCATCTCGAGAGACTGGTTGACCGGTTTCCGTTCGATTAGGCGGTATATTCGTTGTCGTCTCCGGCTTAGTCCTGCCAATATTAAGGGCAACCTGCGGGACAACCTGTTGATCACTCTGCGGTGCGGCCATCGCGGACACGGCGAATATACAGACGAATATGGTCAATATTAATATTATTGTAGGACTTAATCGCGAAAGTTTCATTTTCGATAGCCTCAGCGGTTGGAAGCGTGATTTTATTCAGTAATCAGAAAAACTCAAACGGTTATTACGACCATAAATTTCTGTTTGTTTCAACATTCTTGATTCCGTTTGCGGTCTATTACAGCAAAATCTGACTTTGAATTTTAACGATAATTGCGGTATCTTCAAGATTTTAATATACGCAATTTTTTGGAGGAATCTAAATCACAATGGCTATTAAAGTAGGTATAAATGGTTTTGGACGCATTGGACGTTCGGTCGTTAGGACATGGCTCGGCGACTCTGACATCGATCTGGTTGCTGTCAATGACCTCACGGATACTAAGACGCTTGCACATTTACTTAAGTACGATTCAGTAATGGGCAATCTTGACCACCGTATCACTGCAGGTGACGGTAAGATCGAAGTCGAGGGCGACAGCTTTCAGGTGTTTTCGGAAAAAGACCCGGAGCAAATTCCTTGGGAAGATGTCGGGGCCGACATCGTTATCGAATCGACAGGAAGATTCACAAAGGCTGAGAACGCCGGCAAACATCTGCGCGGCAGCGTGAAAAAGGTCATCATTTCTGCTCCGGCTAAAGGGGAGGATATCACGATCGTGCTCGGCGTAAACGAAAAAATGTACGACGCCGGCAGCCATCACATAATTTCGAACGCTTCATGCACGACAAACTGTTTGGCTCCGGTCGCAAAGGTGATCCACGAAAAATTCGGCATCAAAAGTGCTTTAATGAATACGATTCACAGCTATACCAACGATCAACAACTGCTCGATCTGCCTCATAGCGATCTTCGTCGGGCGCGTGCTGCGGCACTTTCGATGATCCCGACTTCGACAGGTGCTGCTAAGGCAATTGCGCTTGTCATACCTGAACTCAAAGGAAAGTTTGACGGTATTTCTGTCCGAGTGCCGACACCGAACGTTTCTCTCGTCGATGTTGTGATTAATGTCGAAAAATCGACGTCCACAGAAGAAGTCAATGCAATTCTAAAAGAAGCCGCTCACGGTGAATTGAAAGGTATTTTGGCTTTTAGCGAAGAGCCACTCGTTTCAATAGATTTCAAAGGCAATTCGAATTCGTCGATAGTCGATGCCGAAAACACAAAAGTCATCGACGGCACTTGTATAAAAATTCTTTCGTGGTATGACAACGAATGGGGATACTCATGCCGCGTCCGTGATCTTGTAAAATTCATCGCAGCTAAAGGCACCTGGAGTTTTGATAATTAATAAAGTCAGAACCGGGAGCGATAGCTACTGGGTTTCTTCTCGCACGATGAGCAAAAAAACTATCAAAGACGTCGATATAAGCGGAAAGCGCGTTTTCATCCGAGTTGATTTTAATGTTCCGATCAAGGACGGAAAGATCGAAGATGACACGCGCATTCGCGGTGCGATGCCGACAATTCAATATGCTATCGATCAAGGTGCTCGTGTAATTTTGGCGTCACATCTGGGCAGGCCATTGAAGGACAAAAAGAAGGCCGAAGAAAAAGGTATGCCCTATGATGCAGGCAAATATTCTCTGAAACCGGTGTTCGAGTATTTGTCGAAGTTGGATGGCTTAAATATTGTGTTTGCAGATGATTGTGTCGGTGAAGCCGTAGCTTCGCGGATTTCAGCAATACATGACGGCGATGTGCTTTTGCTCGAAAATCTTCGCCTGCACGCCGAAGAGGAAAAGAACGATCCTGAGTTTTCAAAACAGCTCGCTTCCCTTTGCGACGTTTATGTAAACGACGCATTCGGAACGGCTCATCGAGCACACGCTTCGACCGAGGGTATCACGCATTATGTTGATGATTGTGTGGCGGGGCTGTTGATGGAGAAAGAGCTTAATTTCCTTGGTAAAGCGCTGCACGAACCGGAACGCCCGTTCGTAGCCATTCTCGGCGGCGCGAAGGTATCGGACAAAATACCGGTCATAGAATCGCTCATAAAGAGCAAGGTCGATAAACTGCTGATAGGCGGTGCGATGGCGTATACGTTCTTTAAGGCACAGGGCTTCACTATCGGTAAATCTCTCGTCGAAGACGAAATGATGCCAAAGGCTCTTGAGATCGAGCAGATGGCAAAGGATGCGGGTGTGGAATTGATCCTGCCGACAGATCATCAGGTTGTCGATAGCTACGACCCGCTGAATTCCCGCAAGACTATTCCAGTTGCATTTACAAATGCTGGACTGGTAGGCCTTGATATCGGTGTCGAAACAATAGAGATATTTAAAAATGCTCTAGAAGGCGCGAAAACCATAGTCTGGAACGGCCCGATGGGAATGTTCGAGGAAAAGCCTTTTGACGAAGGCACCGTTGCCATTGCTATGGCTGTTGCTGAGGCAACGGATAACGGAGCGACATCAATTGTCGGCGGCGGCGATTCTGTTTCTGCCGTCAATCAAGCCGGATTGAACGACAGGATAAGTCACATTTCGACCGGCGGCGGAGCCACACTTGAGTTTTTGGCGGGTGATATGCTACCAGGAGTCGCAGCATTGGACGATAAATGATTTTGCTGGGACATGTTCACTTTTTGCGGCGAGAATCAGGCAAAAAAGCATCTGAGATTTCAAATATCTTAGATAGGAGAGACTTTTCATGAAAAAAACAATAGCTATTTTATTGATAACTGCGATCTTTAGCCTGCTTTCTTCGCCACTGCTTGTCGCTCAAAATACGCCGACAAAACAAGAAAAACAGACGGAAAAAGTTAGGACCAAGATAAGGAAACTCGGCTCGGGCGAGCAAGTAAAGGTCAAGGTCAAGTTATACAATGACACGAGTTACAAAGGCTTTATCAGAGAGTCGAACGAAAATGATTTCGTCATCGTTGACAAAGGCGGCGATCAGCACACGGTAAAATACTCGGACGTTGAATCTATCGGCGGCAAAAACCTCTCAACAGGAGCGAAGATTGCGATCGGCATCGGCATCGG
>JANMDA010000320.1:0-9402 GCA_031376085.1 Chloracidobacterium sp. | reverse complement strand
GCTTAGAGTTGGCGATCCGTTTATCGTCGGCCAATTTTCCGGCAAGGTTCGCGCTATGTTTTCGGATCGCGGCGAGATAGTGACCGAGGCGGCACCGGCGACTCCGGTCGAGATACTTGGCCTTCAAGGCGTGCCGCTGGCGGGCGATACTTTTCAGGTTGTTTCCGACGTCGAACGTGCACAAACGATCGCCGGACAAAGACAAATGCACGCACGTCAGAGTGCTATGCTCAAGACGACAAAACGCGGCATCGAATCGCTCGGACAGGTCGAGATCAAGGAACTCCTTGTCATTCTCAAAGCCGACGTGCAGGGTTCTGTCGAAGTTCTAAAAGGCACGCTCGAAAAACTGTCAACCGAAAAGGTCAAGGTTCGCGTTATTCGTGCCGGTGTCGGTGCCATTGCAGAATCGGACGTTTTGCTTGCGTCGGCGACACAGGCGGACGATGCATCGACGGCGGTTGTTATAATCGGGTTCAATGTTCGCCCAGAAGCTCGGGTCGCCGATATTGCCAGACACGAAGACGTCGATATTCGTCTGCACTCGATCATTTACAAGGTTGAAGAAGAGATCAAAGCTGCGATGATCGGAATGCTCGACGCGATCGAAAAGGAAACGATCCTCGGCAAAGCGGTTGTCCAAGAAACATTTAAGGTCTCGAAGATCGGAACCATCGCTGGCTGCCGCGTGATCGACGGCCTTATTCGCCGGCAGGCGAAAGCAAGGCTCATTCGCGATTCTGTTGTTGCGTGGGAAGGTGACATCGCCACGCTCAAACGCTTCAAAGATGATGTAAATGAGGTCAAGAATGGCTTTGAATGCGGGATCAGCCTTGTAAATTACAACGATCTTAAGGTCGGTGACGAGATAGAGGCATTTATGATCGAAAAGTTCGCGGCAACGGAGTTGTAGGCAAGTTAAAAGGCAAAAGTGAAAAGTCAAAATAAAACTTTTTTACCTTTTACCTTTTACCTTTTTATTTGAGTTTTATGCGGCGGCCAGAACGATTTGCTGAAGCGCTAAAAGAAGAGATCGCCGAGGTCGTCGGATTTGAATTGGACGATCCGCGGCTTGTGATGGTCACGGTAACCGATGTCGTTGTCGCACCTGATATGCGGGACGCCAAGGTTTATGTTCTCATTCGCGGCGACGAAGACGAGATCAATAAGGCTTTGAAAGCACTGCATCATGCTGAGACATTTGTTCGTCAGCAGGTGACATTAAATTTGGGCCTTCGGCACGCACCGCATGTGCATTTTGTGCGTGACACAGCCGAAGAAAATGCCTCGCGTATTAGTGAGATCCTTGAGGATCTTACCGCGAAAGGCGAAATAAAAAAGGAAGTTGACAGTCTTGAGTCTTGAGTTTTTGGTTGGCGGTCGAATATCGACTTCAAACCTTAAACTAACGACTCCAGACTTATTGAAATGTTAAGTCAAGTAGTAGAGTTAATTGAAAATAAGAACAATTTTGCGATAACAACACACATCAAACCCGATGGTGATGGTGTTGGTTCTTCGCTTGGCCTTTGCTGGCTTTTGAGGTCATTGGGCAAGAATGCAGAAGTCGTTGTGCACGGTGATGTGCCGCAGGCATACAGAAGTTTGCCCGGCGCTGACGAGATACGCGATGTCAGCATGATCAACGGAAATTATGATGCGGTTTTTATCATCGAATGTTCCGACATCGACCGCCCAGGCATCGCCGGCCTCGAAAACGCATTCACCGTCAACATTGACCATCATGCTACGAGCGGGCACTTCGGTTCGTTCAATTGGATCGACTCGACTGCTTCGGCAGTTGGCGAGATGATTTACAATCTCTGCAAAGCCATCGGCGGCAAGATCACACAGGACATTGCCGAATGCGTATACATGGCGCTCGTCACCGACACTGGTTCATTCCATTTTTCAAACACATCGGAGCGCACTCTAAAGGTCGCCTCCGAACTCGTCAAGGCCGGGGCAAAACCCTCGAAGATCGGTGAGGCAGTTTACAACAATTATCCATGGTCGCGTATTGAATTAATGCGTCAGGTGATGGCAACGATCAAGCGTGACGAAAGCGGGCGCATCGCTTCGATGAGGCAGACCATCGAAATGCACGACGCTGCCGGAGCGGTCGATGGCGATAACAATGGCTTTGTAAATATTCCTCTCGCGGCGAAAGAGGTCGTTGCGGTTGTTTATATGCGTGAGGTCGGGCCTAACCAATATAAGGCCAGTTTGCGGTCGAAAGGCGACATCAATGTTGCCAAGGTCGCTGAGAGCTTTGGCGGGGGCGGACATAAGAACGCTTCGGGATTAAGCATCGAAGGCGATTGGGACGAAAAAGAGGCCGAGATCGTCGCCGCATTAGCAGCCGCGGTTGACAAGGCTCTGTAAGCTTTCTAAATTCAGCTTGGATTATTTTTTGATGGCGGTAGTATAGAATAACGGCAGCGTTTGCCGCTTATTACAACTACTGCCATAATTTTTTTGCAATGTCCGAACCAAAAGAAAAACGATATAAGTGGCGGCGCGATGATTACCGCGAAAACACCAAAGGCCTGCTGATGCTCAACACCGGCGATGGCAAGGGCAAGACGACTGCAGCGATCGGGGTGATGGTCCGCGCTGTGGGGCGCGAATTAAAATGCGCCATGATCCAGTTCATGAAGGCCAAAACCGACCGCTACGGCGAGCATGAATCCCTCGAAAAACTCGGTATCGAGGTCAATACAATGGGCGACGGTTTTACTTGGGACACCAACGACAAAACACAGGACATAAAAACTTCCGAAGAAACCTGGGCTCTTTGCGTCGGAAAAATGCGCAGCGGCGAGTATGAATTGCTCGTTTTTGACGAGCTGTTGTATGTTTTGAGCTATGGGTTTTTAGATATCGATGCAGTTATAGCGGAGATAAGAACAGTTCGTGAAAAACAACCGCATTTGCATCTGATTCTGACAGGCCGTAACGTAGATAACGCGCTCACCAAAATGATCGACGAGGCCGATCTAGTCACCGAAATGACCGAGATCAAGCATCCTTTTCACGCCGGTATTTTTGCCCAACAGGGCATCGAGTTTTAGTCAAAACCGGATCGATAGCGACTGGGATTTTATGAAACAAACTGTCGATAAACGTAAAGCTCACGGCATCGTTGATTACATCGCACTTGCGTTGACAACATTCGGGGTTGGATATCTTCCCGGGCCAACCGGAACTTACGGCTCGGCCGTTGCTGTTCCGATTTATGTTGGAATTGGCATTTTTGAAATGCACGCTGCTTCGCAGAACTCGGTCGGCGGACAGGTTCCTGCATTTGTCATCGCTCTTCATTTTGCATTGAACGCTATTTTGCTCACTGCATTGTGCTTAGTTGGAATTTGGGCTTCTGGCCGAACGATCCCGATCTTTGGCAAGTCCGACCCGTCGGAAGCTGTTGTCGATGAGGTCATGGGTCAGCTTATCACGTTCACTTTTGTTCCGTTTGGCATTTCATGGCCGTTTATCCTGGCAGGGTTTTTGTTGTTTAGGCTGTTCGATATTTGGAAACCATTCCCTGTCCGCACGCTTGAGATGTTGCCCGGTGGGCTTGGCATTTGCGCCGATGATATTGTCGCAGGTGTTTACGCCGGTATTTGTCTCGCGTTGGGGTACGCTATTTATTTGGCGATATGATCTACCATGTTCTTCCGGGCGATGCTCAGGTCGAAGAATTTAAGAAAACAAACATTGAAGGCGAAGTGATCGTCTGCCGCGAATGCCTGATAGTCGGTGATGTTGATGCAAATACGCTTCCAGAGTTTTGGGAACAGCGTGGCCGATTTATCTTGTCGGAATACGGCGAAGACGAGATCGAATATCATGATCGCGTTGCCGACGAACTTGCCAGACTTCTCGACCTCGACGAAAACGACGAAGTAAATCTCTGGTTCGAATACGAGCTGTTTTGCAGTGTAAATCTGTGGTTTTGTCTCTGGCTATTGAGCGAGACCGGAGCAACAGTTTATCGCGTCGAACCCATTGTCCGTTCGGAGGCAGACCGTTGGCTCGGCTTTGGCAATCTCACTTCTGACGATCTCAAAACCTGCTTCAATGCTCGCACTAAATTCTCCGCCGAAGACGTCGCCCTCGGAGCCGCTCTGTGGAACGCTTACTGCAAAACCGACAATAGCCGTCTTGCCGAACTTTCGACTTCGATATCTGCCTGTTTTCCATATCTAAAAGAAATTTGCGAGGCCGCGATCGAAAAGGACACGCGTCCGCATGAGATCATTGCGGAGATACAATTTGAGGGCAAGACTGAATTTGAAGATATATTCCCTGAATTTATACGGAGAGCGGGAGAATATGGTTTTGGCGACCTTCAGGTTAAGAAAATGCTACACGAAACCTAAAGGATTTTAATCATTTACCCTTGTGCTGTGAATGTCGGTATCATCCTTTACCACTTCAATTTCTTTTCTCCAGATCCAACCTTTATACCAAAAGTAGCCGAGTAATCCCATTGTGACGAGAGCCATGGCGCCGAGCGCAAGAAAATATCCGTAGTGGCTTTTTATCTCGGGCATATACTCGAAATTCATGCCGTAAACGCCTGCGATAAATGACAGCGGCAGCCAGATCGCCGAAAAGATCGTCAGGAATTTCATGATGTCATTAGTTCGATTGGCCGTGACGTTGAAGTGAATATCGAAAAGGCTGTTTACCAGATCGCGATAGCTTTCCGACAAGTCGCTGATACGCAAAAGGTGGTCATAGAGGTCACGATAAAATGGCAAAATATTTTCCGGTATCTGCGGAAATTCTCCGTGCGACATCCGCTGTAATACGTCCATCTGCCGGGCTGAAATTCTCTTCAGGCGCACCACGCTCCGCCGCAGGTCCATAATTTCTTCTAGGATCTTGTTATCGGCTTTCGTCATCAAAAAGACGCGGTCTTCAAAATTGTTTATTGCGTCTTCAAAATCGTCGATCACCGGCATGTAGAGATCGACTACATGGTCAAGGATCTGGTGCAGAAGGTAAGCCGGGCCTCGCTGGCAGGCAAAGGTCCTGATACGGATCTGCTCCTTTAATTTCTTTATGCTTTTGAACCGCTCATTGTGAAAAGTAACTAAATAGTTATCGCCCAGAAAACCATCGAGTTCCTTGGTCGTAAAATTTGCCGGGCTGGTCACGCCCGGCTTTATGGCGTGGACGATAAAGTAAAGATATTCCGCAAATGCCTCGACCTTTGGCTGATTGCGGGTTTCGACGCAATCCTCGACCGTCAGGCGGTGAAATTGAAAATCGTTAAGCAGAATGTCAGATGCGAGTTCAATCTGCGGCACTGTTTCGCCGAGAAAATCAACCCAGACAACGTTCGTCTTGTCGGCAATCAATGCCGGCAGTTCGGCACGCGAAAAGCCTTCTTCGACCTTTTCAGCCCCTTGCCTGTAAACAAAAATCTCCATAATTGTCCGATCAATCCCGAAATGCTAATATTTCATCACAAGTTTTACCATTGACTGCCGACTACTGACAAATGGCCATACCAATTCTCAAGGTTTTCGTCGCCGATGACGTTAACGAAGACAAGCTGGCTCCGCTTACCGATGCCGGGATTACTGTTACTAAAGAAACAAAGCTTGACGATGCCGCGCTTGCGACGCGCATAAGGCAAGTCGACGGCGTAATTGTCCGAAGTGCGACGAAGATCACTGCCGATCTGATGGACAAGGCCGAATGCCTGCGTGTCATCGGCCGAGCGGGCGTCGGCGTGGACAATATCGATGTTAAAGCCGCAACACAGCGCGGCATCGTCGTCATGAACGCCCCCGACGGCAACACGATTACCACTGCCGAACATACGATCGCGCTGCTCGTTTCGATGGCCCGAAATGTTCCGCAGGCGCACGCAAAATTACAAGCCGGCGAATGGGACAAGAAGAGCTTTGTCGGCGTCGAGCTGAACGGCAAAACGCTTGGCGTGATCGGTTTGGGGCGTATTGGTAAGCATGTCGCGCAGGTTGCTCGCGGCTTTGGGATGCATATTGTCGCGTATGATCCTTTTACATCTGCCGAACATGCAAAGGAACTCGGCATCGAGACGGGAACTCTCGACGACGTTTTGAAACGAGCCGATTTTCTCACCATTCATACTCCAGTGACTGACGAAACACGCGGCATCATAGGCAAAGAAGCGTTTGCCAAAATGAAGAAAGGTGTTCGCGTCGTCAATGCCGCACGCGGAGGCCTCGTAGATGAAAATGCACTGCTCGATGCCATTGAAAACGGCACCGTCGCCGCAGCGGCTCTCGATGTTTTTTCGACTGAGCCTTTGCCCGCCGATTCGCCGCTGCTCGGCAACCCAAAGATCATCACCACGCCCCATCTCGGAGCCTCGACGACCGAAGCTCAGGAAGGCGTTGCTCTCACCGTCGCCGAACAGATGCGCGACTATTTGATTTACGGCACATTAAGAGGCGCTGTAAACACTCCGTCAATGGCCGCCGCCGAGGTTGAGGCACTTCAGCCTTTCATAGATCTCGCCGAACGCCTCGGCCGCTTTCAGGCGCAGATACTCGACGAAGGTGCGATCTCAAATGTTCGTCTCGAATACACAGGCGAGCTTGCCGAACGCGACGCCGCGCCTGTCACGCGTGCGTTCATTGCTGGCTTGCTCCAAAATGTGTCTGCTCGCGTCAATGTCGTCAACGCCCTGCTCATCGCCGAGGAACGCGGCATCGGCGTTACGACCTCATACACTTCGTCGTCACGCGGCGCCAACGCCGACATTCGCACCGCAGTTACTTCATCCGACGGCGAACAAACCCTAGCCGGGCTCGTTTTTGCCAATGGCGAAGGCCGCATCACGAGCATCGGCAATTTCTCGATCGAAGCCGTGCCGTCGGGCTTTATGCTCGTGACAAAGAACCGCGACGTTCCCGGCGTGATAGGGCAGTTAGGAACGACACTTGGCTCTGCAGGGGTGAACATCAGCCGCTTCTACCTCGGCCGCCAGGAGAAAGGCGGCGAAGCGTTGGCCGTAGTTGAGATCGACTCCGCGTTGTCTGAAGGTGTTTTAGATCAACTGCGACAGATCGATGCGGTTATCTTGGTAAAACAAGTGCGGCTCTAATTAGAGCAATTTTTAGCCGCGGATTGAGCGGATCATCGCGCATAGAGAACCCGCTTACGCCTACGAAGTCTCACTCGCCGGGAAAAAGGTCTTCGGTGACGGCAAGTTTTTTTCTAGCTGATTATTGCCACTCGGAAAGTTGCGTCAAATCGAGAAAAGCAAGTCATATCGAGAAAGTTGGTATTTCAATTTCATCGCCGATCTGCTACCGTGATGCGGGAATTGCTGTATGGCGATTCGGGATCTTTGAAAACTTGTCCGCCAAACTTCAGTTTGACGGCTTGAAACAATCAGAAGTTTGTTGGACATTGGAGGCAAACTTTTTTTGAAAAATCGTGGGACACGGCCAAAATGCGACTGTAACTAGACTATATACTGCATTTAGCCTGTCCCGCCCGCAAGTGGGACAGTGTGGGACACTTGGGATACGGTTTGCACGAAAAAAGCGCTGGGACAGTGGTACACCGGGACAGTAGGATAGTAGCTCGGAAATAACGTAACGGCAATAAATAGAGTAGTTTACAGATATTTCGCCATAAATTCTGGTATGATTATTTCATAATAATTAAGAAATATTCATACTTTTTAATAAATTTGACAGGAAAGACGAGGTGTTCGCCTTTGTTAGGAAACTTATCGCCCGACGGGGCGTATGGTAAGCTTTCTAAGCAAAATATGAAGAGACCTGAAATTCTATTGGCGATTGCTCTGATGCTTCCAGGGCTATGTCCGGTAATCGGCCAGACAAATGGCGACCGTGAGATAGCGGCACGGTTTGCGCCGGTATTTTACCAGGCGCTTGGCGACAAGCGGCGGAGCGACTATATTACAAACTTCGATTTTGACGGCGATTGGCGCGGCGACAACAACTGGAAAAATGCCGACGATACAAAATTTCCGCTGCTTGGCTACATCTACTACGCGGTCAGCGAGACGCAGACGCATTATTTTATCCACTACGCGGTTTTTCACCCGCGCGACTACAAAGGCGGCGAGAAACGAGGCGTTCTGCTGAGCGGCCTCATCCGCGAAGGTGTCAGAATTGCGGGCAAAAACGACCCGACGGGGCTTGCTGCCGAGGCAACAGCCGCACATGAGAACGATATGGAAGGTGCTCTGGTCGTTGCCGAAAAATCCGGCAGCGATCTGAGTAAATCAAAAGTGGTATTTGTCGAAACGCTTCATCACAATATGTTTACTCCATATGCCCTGCCGGAATCTCGCTCTAACGTGCCCGGCGTGTTCAAGGCAGAAGGCCAGAGTGTTTTGTTGTATGTCGAACCCAAAGGGCACGGCATCGAGGCGTATTCGGCAGATGAAAAACTGACCGGCGGCAAGGAATTACTGATCTACAAATTCGCAGGCAAAGCCGGCGATCCCGACAAACGCTCCGAAGGGCTGATTGACTATGATCTGCTGCCGATCGCAACCACTCTTTGGCCGAAAGCACGGACGGCGGAAAAAAACATTGCCTACGGCACGTTTAACGATTACGGCTCGATATCAATAAATGTGATCGGTACAAAGGGCCAGATCGTTCCGAAAAAAATTGCTATCGGTAAGCTGGCGTCGGCATTTCTTGGCTCAACCGGCGGCGTCAACATGGCACGTCCGCCTTGGGGTTGGTTTAGCAATAGTGAGCGGAAAGATCCGCTTGGGCTCTGGTTCTTTGACCCGGCGACGATAGTTAAACGCGACTTTAGCCTGGGTGACTCGTTTTCGACGGCCTATACGCGTCTGCCATTTTGGGCCGTAAAATGAAAGCTTTTGTTTTATTGCTGGTGACGCAAAGAGGAATTTTTACCGCAGATAAACGCAGATTAACGCTGATTTATTTGGGGCATTAATTTTGAATCTTATCTGTGTTTATCTGCGTCCATCTGCGGTTAAATTTTTTGCCTCATTATGAACAATGCGGGAGTAACATTAAGAGTCGCAAATGTGACCAAACGTTTTGGCGATTTTACGGCGGTCGAAGGACTGAGTTTTAACGTACGTGCGGGGCGTGTTTTTGGCTTTCTCGGGCCTAACGGCGCAGGGAAAACGACGACCATTCGGATGATCGTCGGTATTACTGCTCCCGACGAAGGCAAAGTCGAACTTTTTGGTGAGCATATTTCGTCGCACCTGCAGGACCGCATCGGCTATCTGCCTGAGGAACGCGGGCTTTACAAGAAAATGAAGATCGTCGATCAGCTAAGGTATTTTGCCGCGCTGAAGAATGTGCCGCGTGCATTGGCAGAGAGACGAATCGACTTTTGGCTCGAACGGATGGATCTCGGCGATTGGAA
>JANMDA010000314.1:0-4778 GCA_031376085.1 Chloracidobacterium sp. | reverse complement strand
CGCTACCGCTCCCGGTTCTGACCCGGACGCTACCGCTTCGAGATCGCCGGTGGCGGCGTTGGTGAGAAATTCTAACAGGTACTGCCAGTTAAAGCCGAGCTGTATCTCTTCGCCTTTGTAATCAGCCTGGACGATCTCGCGGCCTTCACCTTCTTCGCTGGATTGGGCGGTGACCTCGATCTCGCCTTCGCGGATCGTAAGGCGGATCGAGCGGTTGCGTTCGTCGGCGATGAGCGACATGCGGCGAACGGCACGGCTCATCTCGTCGAGGTCAAAGACGGCCGATTTGTCGTTATCCTTTGGCATGACCATCTCGTAATTTGGAAATTGGCCGCTCAGTTTGCGGCTGATGAGCAATCTTCCCTCGGTCTCAAAATAGATGTGGTTCTGGTCCTCGCCAAATGAGACCTCGCCATTGTCGCGGGCAAGCTTGACTAGCTCAAGCAGAGCCTTTCTCGGCACGAGCGTGTCCATCACGGCGTCTTTGTCGTCGATCGCACGCTCAACATAGGCGAGGCGGTGGCCGTCGGTGGTGATCATTTTCGCAACGCCGTCGCCGAGGATGAATTTGGCCCCTGAGAGCGTAAAGCGAGACTGCTCGTTAGTGATCGCAAACGCCGTGTTGCGGATAAAATAGCTGAAAGTCTCAGCAGCGAGCTTGAGCGGCGTACTCTTGAAGGTCGGCAGCTCAGGGAACTGGTCCTTGCTCACGCCGGCGAGGCGAAAGTTGGCATGGCCCGCTTTCATCGTCACCCAATCGTTGTCATCTTTTTTGAAATGCACATCGCCGCTATCCAGTGCTCGAACGATGTCAAACAGCTTGCGTGCCTGGATGCAGATCGCACCCGCCTTGATGATCTCAGCCTCGGCGTCGCAGCGGATCGTGCAGTCGAGATCGGTCCCGACAATGCGGATCTCGTTCTCACCGATCGACTCGATCAGGATGTTAGACAAAACAGGGATCGTCGTCTTACGCTCGACAACGCCCTGGATAAATCCTAATTCTTCTTTTAATACGCTCTGCTTGATCTTGAATTCCATAATTGATTACTCCTCGTTACTTTCTTGCCGCGTGTTTCACAGGTAAGAATATATTTTGAATATTATACAACGCTCATTTTCCGTTTTCAATCTTTTTTCTTCCGGCTGCCTTTTTCCTATTACTAATAACTTAAAATCAGAGATTAAGAGTTAGTAGTAGTAATAGGGCCTGTGTAAATGTGTAAAAGCATCCTAAACTCTTATAAAACAAGGCGTTTTTCCGTCCACAGAGGCTTGTGGAAAACTTGTGGAAAACTACAACACCATGCGGATAACTTTCTTTCACCCCAGTTTTCCACCGCTATCCACAGGCTTGTTTCGGCCGCCCCTGCGGATAAGTGGAAAAAAATTATTCAAATATCAGAAAACAAACAACTTACGCTGGCAGCGATTTCCATCAGTGTGTGGAAAAGTTTTCACACGTTTCAGCGTTAAAACAACTTTAATTAGCTGCAAAGACTATCGATAAAGTCTTTTATTTCCCTGTGGAAATTCCGGTCATCCTTTTCGAGCTTTGTGATCTTGTCAACCGAGTGCATTACGGTCGTGTGATGCTTGCCGCCGAACTCGCGGCCTATCTCGGGGAAGCTGTGCCGTGTCAACCTTTTACAGAGATACATAGCCACCTGACGCGGCACCGCGATGGAGCGAGAGTTATTTTTTGACTTCATTTCCTCGACCGACAAATTGTAGTGCGAGGCGACGGAGCGGGCGATATGTTCCATCGTCAAACCAGAGGGACGCTCGGCATCGAGGATGTTTTTCATCGATTCCTGTGCGAGCAGCTTAGAGATCGGAACGCCGCGCATCGATGAGATTGCGAGCAAACGGACCAGCGAACCTTCGAGTTCGCGGACGTTGCTTTTAACTTTACCGGCAATGTAGATAGCGATGTCGTCTGTTAGCTCGATGCCATCCATCTCGGCTTTGCGTTTGAGGATCGCAACCTTGGTTTCGAGATCGGGCGGTTCGAGGTCGGCTATCAGTCCCCACTCGAAACGCGAATGCAGGCGCTCTTCTAATGTCGGTATCTCACGCGGCGGACAATCGCTCGATACGATGATCTGCTTCTGGCCGTTGTGAAGCGTGTTGAATGTATGAAAAAACTCTTCCTGTGTCCGCTCTTTGCCGGCCATGAACTGCACGTCGTCCATCAGCAGCACGTCGATCGATCTGTATTTGTCGCGAAACGCAGGTGTCTTATTAAAACGGATCGCGTTGATCAGCTCGTTCATAAAACGCTCGGACGTGATGTAAGAGACACGCATGTGCGGGCTGCGGGCCTTGATCGTGTGGCCGATCGCGTGCATCAAATGTGTTTTGCCTAAACCCACACCGCCATAAATGAAAAGCGGATTGTACGTCGTGCCCGGCGTCTCGGCCGTCGCCTTGGCCGCAGCGTGGGCAAACTGGTTGCATGATCCGACGACAAACTTTTCAAATGTATATTTTGGATTCAGGTTCTCTTCCACCGGCTCGATGTCGATAAATGGGCCAGTGCTGCCGTTCGGCCTCACATGAGAGGAGCCGTTCTTTGGCGAAAAGAAAAGATCGGCGGCAGGTTCGTCAGCAAACAGCGGTTCGACTGTTTGGTCCGGGTCGATCTCCCAAGTAAGGCTGTAACCCGAAAGTCCTAATTCATCAAGCGTCAAATCAAGCAGGTCGGCATAATACAGACAGACCCAATCTTTAGTTATTTGTCCTGCGCAAACGTTCAGGGTCTTCTGTTCGTCATCCAGATCTATGAAAGCGATTGGGCGAAACCATGTATCATATACGTCTTTGTTAAGGCGTTTTTTGACGAGGTGAAGAACGTCGTTCCAGGCGGTTGATTTTTGCGAAATTGCTTTCAAAATAGTCTCTTAAAAACGGCGCTTCATTGAGCGGCGTCTCTCGCTCGATTTACAGCTCGACAAATGTGTGCCGGCCCCCTTGTTAAGCGCCTTGTGCTCGTGTCACAAGGTTTTGTATCTTGGTGTTTTGCGGCTCTCGTTATCAAGAGTCAGCTAAGGTTATTCACAGCTTTTTCACAGGCTTGTGAAAAAGGCGCATTAAACTTAAAGTAACGCATTAAGCCGTTTGATATCAACAGGTTACAACGGCTTAAATATTCGAAACGGGTAACAGACTAACACGAAAAAAAGCCACATGCAAACCGAAATCCACAGGTTTTTTTAGAAGGGTTTAACAGGGATTTAACCTGCTTTTGTGACAACAATTCGCGCACTTTTTCGAATGTGTTAGACTAAGAAAATCGACAACTTTTGCACTGAAAATCGACAAAAAATGCAAAATTTTTTTCAAAAAGATGACAAAAATGACAGCGAGCTTTTTCGCAAGATCGAGCACGCGTGCGAAGGCCTGATCTACATCAGCGAAACCGACGCGCCCATACAGCCATTTTTCGGTCAACCAACCGACACTGTCACCGGAGAGATAATTCTACAGCAAGCTTGCTTGCCGACCGAAGCCAACATCGAAGAAAGAAATTTTGATGAATTTTTCGCGCGATTGACGACGATAAAGGATTGGTTTGGAGATAAGGAAACCGCCAGAGCAAAAAAATTCCTCAAGCTTAAAACGTTACTCGAGGAAAATTTAAATGACCTGAAAGTGTTCCGATTCGGAACGATCCGGATCTATATCTTCGCCGTTGGTATCGACAAAGATGGAATTTTAATAGGGGTCACGACCAAAGCCGTGGAAACCTGATCAACCCTATTTCTGCGAAATATTGCTCACCCCGCTCATCTTTTTGTGAAGCGAGGACGGCGTTCCTGAATACACGATCCTGCTCGCGCCCGAAGCGTCAACCGAAAGCTCATCGGAAACGTTCACATCGATATGGCTCGCACCGCTCGCCTCAACATCAGCCTTTGAAGCCCTGAGATCTTCAGCATCAAGCTTTGATGCACCGCTTACATCAACAGTCAATTTTGTCGTCTCGCCGGCGATCTTTAACTTTGAAGCGCCGCTGGCATCCACCGAAAGGCTTGCGTTCTTAACACCATTCAGCGTCAAATTGGCCGCACCCGAAACGTCAAGATCATTGATGTCGGGAGCCGAAATTCGCACCCTGATCTGGTCAGTCGGCGAGAGGCGTCCCTCAGATTCTATTTTCAAAACGCCGTCATCGACCTCTGTCGTGATGAGCGGCAAAAGATTGTCGTCGGTCTCGACCTCGACGCTGAAATCCTTTTGGGCCACGATCTCGACCAGGAAAACACCACCAACCTCGACCGCCTTAAAGCCCTTGAGGTCGCGTTGCTGCGTAACGATCTTGCCGGAGCCCTTTTCACCACTGAAATTGACCGAAAAATGGAAAAAGCTGTCCCGCACACGGCCAAACGAGAATATGTTTGAAACAACAAGCCCGATCATTAGAGCAGCCGCAAATATGATGATCCCTATCTTTTTCATAAAATCCCTCCAAAGGAAACTTGCTTACTGACACTGAAAACGAACGCACCGGGGAAAAAGTTCTGAGAATTAACCAAATTTGGCTCAAAATGAGAGAAGCCCGCGATCTCTCGCGGGCTATTTAAGGCCTAAGACAACCAAAAGTTACTTCCCTTTTGGCGAAGTTGCCGCTGCCGGTTTGTCGTCCTTGTTGGTTTTTATGCCTTCAGGCGTGTGGATCGCGTTAGGCGTTGTGGATTTTACAGGTGAAGCTCCCGGTTTCGGAGAGCCTGTCGGCGATGCGCTTGGGCTTGGGGCCACGCTTGCCGACGCTGAAG
>JANMDA010000278.1:0-11198 GCA_031376085.1 Chloracidobacterium sp. | reverse complement strand
TTGAAATCTGTAACCCAGGCCGATCCCGAGACTTTCCCCCTCGGGATCAACTAAACGCTCCGATCCAACGATCTACGGTCATCGCCCTGACCGCAACACAGAAGGATCGAAGCGAAAAAAAAGATATGTTTTACCGCGAGTGCCCAATTTTCAACTTCCGTTTTGCTCACCTTTCGCTATTCCTTTGCCTGAGTTTGCTTCTTGTTTCATGCGGCCATTCGACCGCTAAGTTCTTGGCAAAGGGCGAAGAATACCTGCAAAAACGAAAATTTAACGACGCTTTGATGCAGTTTCGTTCGGCCGTTGAGTCGGACAAGGATTCGGCAAAGGCTCATTGGGGACTTGCTCGCGCATATGAGAATTTAGGGCAGTTTAACGAGACATTAGAGGAACTTCGCAAAGCGGTCGAACTTGACAGCACGAACCTTGAAGCCAAGGCGAAGCTTGGTAATTATTTTCTACTGCTTCAGCCGCCGATGATCGGTGAGACCGAAAAGATCCGCGACGAGATACTTGCGACAGACAGCAAATTTATCGAAGGCCACATTCTTGGCGCTTCGATCTTAGCCGCACAGGGCAAACCTGACACGGTTGTTATCGATGCGATAAACAAAGCCATTGCCCTAGATCCAAAACGCATCGAGTCATACATCAGCCTCGAACGCCTTTATACCACGCGTGAAAAGGCTTCTGAGGCAGAGGCAGCGATACGAAAAGGTATTGACGCTAATCCGGGAGCAATTCTTGGATACACAGAATACGGCAGATTTTTGACGTATGCCGATCGTGACACAGATGCCGAGGCGCAGTTCCAGAAAGCTATCGAGATCGATAGTGCGAGCATCGAGGCACATGAGGCCATCGCAGAATTTTATGTGATGAGCCGCCAGTTCGAAAAAGCTGAAGCTGAATACAACACACTAATCCAAATTCAGGAAAACAGTCCCGAGAGCCGTCTTGAGCTTGCCGAATTTTACACAAAGTCCGAGCGTCTTGACGATGCGATCACGGTTTTGAAAAATATTTTGGCCGATGCTCCTGAATACGTTCGTGCTCGTTACAAGCTTGGACAAATTCATCTCGACCGAAAAGATATTGCCGGTGTCACTGAGCAGCTCGATGCACTTTTTGAGATCAACGACATAGATGCCGAGGCTTTGACCCTGCGTGCACGACTTAAGATACAGCAGAACAGGCCCGATGAAGCGGTCAAAGATCTTGAGGAAATTCTCAAGACATACCCGAGCGGAAAAGATGCTCTTTTCCTGATGGCTCAGGTCAAACTTTCGCTCGGGCAGATCGACCAGGGACGCGTTTTTATTACCGACCTTGAACGATATCACCCGACATACTTGAAGACAGGGTTGCTTAGGATCCAGGCTGCATTTGCAACTGGTGAACCGGAAAATGCGCTGAAACTCGCAAACGAGCTAATCAACAAAGCAGGTGCCGCAATTCCAAATGCGGAAACGGATCAACAGGAAATGCAGGACCTGCGTGTGCGTGCATTAACGTCGCGTGGTCTCGCGTATCTTGACCTCGGAAAATTGGCGGAGGCGCAGGCCGATCTACAGGAAATAGTCCGGTTGTCGCCGCATTCGTCGTCGGCAATGGTCAACCTCGCAAAGGTCTCGACGGGAGAACGTAATTATCAGGAAGCTTTTGATCTTTATGAAAAAGCTCTCGCGTTAGACACGCAAAATTTCGATGCCGTTAGCGGCGTTGTTACTGCTGCGATCCAGTTAAATCAAACTCAAAAAGCACACGCGAAAACCGATGAACTCATCGCTGCTTACGAGGGCAGGAATGACATTCTCGCAGCTTTGCATTACCTGAAATCAACGATCTTTTCTGCTGAAAAGAATGCAGCCGCCGCTGAACTGGAATTGGTTCAGTCGATCACATTCGACGAAAACTACCTTCAGTCATATTCGGCATACGCGACGCTGCTTGTTTCGCAGAATCGCACTGACGAAGCCATCGCACAATATCAGAAGGTTGTCGGAAAACGACCGACGGCGCAGGTTTACACGATGCTCGGAATTCTCGAAGACGGTCGCGGAAAAACCTCCGAAGCCGAAAAGGCTTACCGCAAAGCGCTTGAGATCTCCCCTGAAACAGCTATTGCGGCCAATAATCTCGCGTGGCTGATCGCCGAAAATCAAGGGAATTTAGACGAAGCTCTACAGCTTGCAACATCGGCCACGGCCAAGAACCAGACGGTCGCCGGATTTTACGACACGCTCGGCTCGGTATATCTCAAAAAAGGGCTTTACTCACCCGCCGTCGAACAGCTTAAAAAAGCAGTCGCCCTTGACGAAGCAAATACACAAAGAAGCGGAACGGCACCAACGCCCGGCTATAGAGTTCGTCTCGGAATGGCACTCGCAAAAACCGGTGATAAAGCTTCCGCGCGACGTGAAGCTGAGACTTCGCTTCGAAGCATTAACGAATTGAGTCAGAGAGAGGTCAGTGATGCAAAAAGCATCTTGGCGAGTCTATAGGTGATTACGATTACGATGTTCTTTTTGATTGAAATTACAGGTCTAGCATCGGTCAAGACATTTCTGGTAAGCATACCGGAACCATTTGAGTTAATGGCATTTGGCATTGGACTAATTGCGGCAGTTGTGACACTTCGTTGGTTTCTAAATCGTGCCAATACCGAAAAGAATGACGAGAAATTAAGTGAAAAAAAGGCCTGACTAATTATTTAAGAGGGTAAGAATGATGAGTGTTGAATTCAGACAAAGAAAACCGGGCGAAATTTTTGCCATGCTCAAAAGCCAAAAATGGCTGATCCTTCTGCCGACGATCACTATGACAGCGGCGATTGGTTATGTCGTTTACAAACTGCCGAGTATCTACGAATCAACTTCGCTGCTGACAGTAAAGCCGCCCACGATCTCGTCAAATCTTGTTCAGTCTTTGACTAACGAGGACTTGTCGCAGCGTCTTCAGACGATCAATCAGGAAGTGCTCAGTCGCTCATCGCTTGAACCGCTTGTTCAAAAATACGATCTCTACAAACAAGAGCGTGCAGCCGGGCTGCCGATGGAATTGATCATCGAAAAGATGTACAAGAACATCAAAGTTAGTCTCGAAGAAAGCGGCAATGTAAAAGTCGCGGCTTTCAGCATTAAATATCGCGACCGCGATCCGCAGGCGGCACGAAATGTCACTGCCGAACTCGCCAGCAAATACGTCAACGCTCAGGTCCAGACGCAAACCGAAATTGCCGAATCAACCAAAGACCTTTTTGAAAGACAGCTCAATGAAAAGAAAATTGCTCTCGACGATCTCGAAAAACAGCGTCTCGACATAATGATGCAAAACGTGCAGACGCTGCCGGAATCGGAGCAGGGACTTGTTGCTCAGTTGACGGGACTTCGCCAGCGTGAGGACACGATAGTAAAAGAAAAGCAGACGCTTTTTATCGAAAAAGGCCGTCTCAGTGATGCTATCGCGGCAAACAACCGCCAGATGCGCGTGATCGAGGATTTTGGAGAGAAAGACACACAGGACACTGTTAGGCAGGTCGCCGATCCGGAAAACTCGCCGGCATACGGTGAACTTATGAAGCGGCGTGCTGATCTCAACGCCCAATTGGACAATCTTCTGAAAGTTTACAAAGAAAAACATCCTGCTGTGCTCGCAAAACAAAGCGAGATCAAACGGGTCAATGACGAATTTGAAAATCTCAAGAAAAGCAGTGAAAAACGTGTAGCTGTGGCGACTCAGTCGAGTTCGCGCAAGGCAGAACTTCAGAAAAAGAGCCTCGAACTTGAGAACGAAAGGATACAGTCACAGATCGGACAGATCGAGCAGCAGTTAGCTGGCAAAGATATTGAACGCCAGCAAAATTCCGGCCAGATCACGGCACTCGAAATGAGGATCAATTCAATCCCGAATGTGAAGGTCGCGCTCGAAGGCGTTACTGCCCAATACCAATCTGCCAAGCAGACCTATGACGAAATTCTAAAAAGAAAGAACGACGCTGAGACTGTTGTTGGCGTCGAGACAAATCAACAGGGCGAGACGATCCGCGTCCAGGACCCGGCAAATGTGCCGCAATCGCCGGTCGCACCTAAACGATTTTTGCTGACCTTGCTTGGCATGGGCATCGGACTTTTGTTCGGATTTATTCTTGCTGCATTTTTCGAAATTCCTAAGCTGTTCAGGATCCAGAGTATCGAGGATGCAAAGCATTACACCGGCCTTCCGGTACTTGCATCGGTGCCGCCGCTGCTTTCAGCCGATGAAAAAGCGTGGATAAAGCGTTCAGGTTGGTTAAAGCTAATGGCCGGAACGGCAGCGGCTTTAGGAATTATTCCGCTGATTGTCGTGATACTTCAGGCGACGCGTGTATTTGAGAAATTGGTTTCATAAGGAAGAAAGAGGTTTTTCGGTGTTTCTCATACCAAATAGACGCCTGATGACGTCACTTTTCGAGAGGTAAATTATGTATAAAGAATTCTTCGGTTTAGACGACATTCCATTCACACTAACGCCCGACCCGCGTTTTATTGTGTTCACGCCAAGTTACAACGAGGTGCTCGCGAGCCTGTATTACGGCCTCGAAAATGCCAAGGGCCTGATCGTTCTCACGGGCGAGGTCGGCACAGGCAAGACAACCGCATTGCGGTGGATCCTGCGACGTCTCGACTCAAGTGTCCTCGCTGCTTATGTATTTAATCCGCGTCTGTCGATCGACGAATTTTATCAGCACGTCACACAGATGCTTGGCATCAAGGATTGGACGAATAAGAGCGATCTGCTCAACACGCTCGGCAAAGTATTGGAAGAACGGCATCGACGCGGACTTCGCACGGTGATCATCATCGATGAAGCCCACGAGTTGTCCGATCATGTGCTAGAAGAGATACGCCTGCTGTTAAATTTTGAATCCGATAATGCCAAGCACTTACAGATCGTGCTAACCGGGCAGCCGGAGCTTCGCGACAAGCTTAACCAGACAAATCTGCGTCAGTTGAAACAGCGAGTTGCACTTCGATGCAATATGCACCCGTATCCGAATGTCGAGGAAGTTGATCGTTACATCACTGAGCGACTTGTGATCGCCGGATCGGAGCAGCCACAGGTTTTCACGCCGGGTGCGGTTGATTTTATTTTCCAATGTTCCGAGGGAATTCCGCGCAATATTAATAACCTTTGCGATAACGCAATGCTCGCTGCTTATTCCGAAGGCGAACAGATGATCGGCAGGCACATTATCGAAGAGGTCGCCGACAATCTCGATCTCCTGCCGCGAAACGAAGCTCTGCATGTCGGCGAGTCGGCATTAGATGTTCCGAACGGACGGGTTTTGAGAGCCGATGCAAAAGATGATCTGTGGGAAGGTCAGTCCCGCACTGCGGCCACTAAACCGCGTATGTTCAAAGAAGAAACAGAGCCTTCGGACTCGTATTTGAACGGTCATTCCAACGGAAACTCAAACGGCTATATAAACGGAAAAACTAAAGGCCATTCGAACGAATTTACAAATGACGGCGGCGGCACCTTGATCTTCGAAGATATCGAAGACGAAGTAGATCTCGAGCTGGGCGGCCGATTTTACAAGATATAACCGTAGACTTCGGACTTCGGAGTGATCAAACGGAGCATTTAAAGATGAGTATTCTTAGAGCATTACAAAAAAATCTTACCGAGAACGCTGACAGCGAAGTAACTTCGCCATCGGCAAACATCGTCCCGTTCAACTCGAACGGACGAAGGACTAACAAGCCGCCGGAATTACTCTCCGCTGCGGACTTCAAGATCGGTAATACAGGTTCGGCGTTCATAGGGCAGCCGCATTCCTCTGTCGGGACGGCACTCCCTGATTTGGAAACGGAAGTAACTGCCGGGGCAAATATGAACGTTGAAAGCTCGGCGCTCGTCGCAGCTCGACATCTGCCTGACTTTGTCAGTTGGACTGTCGACGCGACGCGCGTCGAGCCACGACTTGTTGCGATAACGCACCCACACTCGAACTATTGCGAGGAATACCGAAGTCTCAGGACGCACGTTTTGCACAAAAGCCAAAGGCAAAAGCTACAGGCCATCGTCGTTGCGAGTGTAAATCCCAGTGAAGGCAAATCGGTCACGGCACTAAATCTGTCGTGGCTGCTCGCCCAGACCGACGGCGTCAGGGCACTTATAATCGACAGCGATCTGCGTATGCCTAGCCTTGCCGATTATCTTGGAATCGAGACGGATAAAGGGCTTTCTCATGTGCTAGCCGGAGAGGCAAAGCTTGCCGATTGCATCGTCAAACTCGAACCGTCCGGCCTGCACATTTTACCGGGCGGCGAAGCCCGCAATGATGTTGCCGAGTTGATTTCGGGGCCGAAATTCAAAGAGATTCTGAGAGAGGCGAGAGAGATGTTTGACTACGTTATCATCGACGCTCCGCCGCTCGGGATCTTTACTGACGCGACCGTACTTATTAATCAGGCTGACGGAGCTATGATCGTCGTGCGTGCGAACCGCACGCGCTATAGTGCGATCGAGAGGCTTCTCGAACCGCTGCCGAAAGAGCGTCTGCTTGGCGTCGTTCTAAATCAGAGCGAAGCCGTCATGGACGAATCGCATTACAACTACGGCTATTACAATTACAAGCGTTTGAACGAATTGCCGAGTCCGTAAATTTTTAATATGGGTGCCGCACGATTTAGTCCGAGGATATTTTGGTTGATACTGGCCGACGCTGCCTTCCTCTACAGCGGCGTCTTGCTGGCAATGTATCTCCGACTCGGCATATCTGGTTCCCTAAATGAGTTGAACGCAAAGAACGGCTGGCTCAAGATCGCACTTGCATCGGCCGTTTGTCTGTTGATCCTCTACTTTTACGATCTTTACGATTACATAGTAATGACCAATCGCCGCGAGTTGCTGCTGCGATTGGTTCAGGCATTGGGAATAGCGTGGGTGCTGCTCGCGCTGCTTTTTTATTTTGTGCCGCCGCTTTTGATCGGACGCGGTGTCTCGGTCATTTCAGTACCCATTGTTTTAGGACTGTTGTTGGGTTGGAGAATTTTTATTCACCTTCTGACAGGACATCCTGATATTGGTGAAAAGATCCTCGTTGTCGGCACGGGCCAAACGGCACTCGATACGGCCGAAGCAGTTTGGGAGAGGCGTGATGCAGGTTATCGCATAGTAGGATTTGTAACCGAAAATGGTGGCAAGCCGAAGGATAAGCTTGGACGTTCAGAAATTCTCGGACGAGCCGTCGATATCGAAGGCATAATTCGCAGTGAAAAGATCGACCGCGTTGTGATCGCCGTTCGCGAACGCCGCGGAGCATTTCCGACCGAGGCGTTGCTGAAAATGAGCCTCGCGGGCGACGTTTCGATCGAAGAATGCACTTCGTTCTTTGAGCGCATTACCGGCAAAGTTCACGTCGATATGCTGCGGCCTTCCTGGCTGATATTTGCCGGTAGGCGGCGTGATTCGCCGATCCGTGCGGTCATTCGCGAGATGCTCCATCGGCTTTTGGCGCTGATCGGCCTCGTTGTTTCACTGCCGGTTGCGATCCTTACTGCAATAGCGATAAAGCTCGAATCGCGCGGCCCTCTATTTTATAGACAAGAGCGCATCGGAATGAACGGCCGTCTCTTTAACGTTATTAAGTTTCGGTCGATGAAGACGGACGCCGAAGCCGATGGGGAACCAATATGGGCGTCGTCACACGACGAACGGACGACGCGTGTCGGCAGGATTATCCGAAAGCTGCGAATTGACGAGATACCGCAGTTCTGGAACATCCTGAAAGGCGAAATGAATTTCGTCGGCCCTCGGCCCGAAAGGCCGCATTTTGTAAAGCAGTTGGCCACAGAGATTCCGTTTTACGAACATCGTCACTTGGTCGCTCCAGGTTTGACCGGCTGGGCACAGATCAAATATCCGTATGGGGCATCGGTCAGCGACGCGATCCAGAAGCTGCAATACGATCTTTATTACATCAAAAATCAAAGCCTGGCGCTCGATATAATGATCGTCTTGGATACCGTAAAAACTGTAATTTTTAGTAAGGGCGGAAGATAGACAAAATCTGGATTGGGATGAGCAATAGACATTTAATTA
Organism: Chloracidobacterium sp.; assembly: GCA_031376085.1. Taxonomy (GTDB): domain Bacteria; phylum Acidobacteriota; class Blastocatellia; order Pyrinomonadales; family Pyrinomonadaceae; genus OLB17. The sequence continues at coordinate 3,110 of JANMDA010000278.1, read as the reverse complement.
ACGGACGAGGAAATCGAGATGAAAGCAATACTATTCGTTAGAAATATTTCAATGATCGCCGGATGCGTGGTTGTTATGGCCGCGACGGACATCAGCCAAACCACTCAGCCAAAACTGAAAAACGGCAAGGCTGCGGCATCGGCCGATGCTAATTCGGAAAAAGCTATCCCGCTTCCCGCGCCGACATCGACATCGAACGACGGCCAAACAGGTGACGCGACCGAAGTTGATACGCCGGAGTCCGAAACGATACTTCCGTATTACGATAACTATCTCAAGGAATACCGGCTCGGGCCGAGCGATATGATCTCGGTCGAGGTTTTCGGCCAGTGTCCGGATTATTGCAAAACTGGAATTACTGTTCCGCCAAATGCACGCATCTCGTATCCGTTGATCCGCGAGGGCGTGATGGTTGCTGGCAAGACTGTTGAACAGGTGGCTGCGGAGATCACAAAGAAGCTTGACGAATTTATCATTGACCCCAAAGTTACAGTAACGCTCGACAAGGCCATGGCCACGCGGTTCGCAGTGATGGGAGCAGTTGCTACGCCGGGAGTTCGTGTGATGGACCGAAAGGTAAGCGTATATGAGGCGATACTCGATGCCGGTGGTGTTACAAAAGAAGGTGACCGCAACAAGGTGTATGTCGTCAGCTACGGTAAAGACCAACGTCTAACCCGAAAAATGGTGAGCCTCAGTCAAATGGAAAGCGGCAAAGTCGATATGGTTTATTTGAGTCCGGGCGATCAGGTTTTTGTCGCCGGCAAAGGATTTACGATCGGCAAGTTTCTACAAGCTTTGAGCAGCGCAAGCGCGGCAAGAGTGCTTTTTTAATTAGTGGTCAGTAGTCAGTGTTTAGTGGTCGGTAGGGAGCATGGCATAGAAATGATCAAGAAACTTTACATATTTTTGCTCCTCATAATTTGTTTTCAGACGGCGAATGCCGGATGGGTGCGGCAAAACACGAACAGCTTTGCATGGTTTCGCGATGTATTTTTCGTCAACCAAACAAAGGGCTGGATCGTCGGCGGCGACGGCGTAATGCTTTCGACGGACAACGGCGGCCAAACGTGGGTGCAGCAGACAAAATTCACGACCGACACTTTTATTCAGATCTATTTTACGAGTGAAACAACCGGTTGGTTGTTATGCGAACGCAACATTTATGCTCGGGGTGTAAATGCTTCGTCGTATTTGCGTAAAACGACCGACGGAGGCCACACATGGGAACGCATCGAGTTTCAGGACGGCGGACGCGAACGTGTTACCAAATTGTTATTTAATAAAAATGGCGGTGGAACCGCGTTTGGCGAAGGAGGCATTTTTTACAAGCTGCAGGAAGACGGCATTTCCTGGAAGAAAAGCCAAACGTCTATCCATTTTCTCCTGCTTGACGGCGCATTTTCCGACGGCGCGATCGGTACTATTGTCGGGACAGGCGGAACGATTCTCTTTACCGAAGACTCGGGCTTAACCTGGGAAAAAGCCTCGCTTTTGGGCGACACTGACACGCGGTTTAACGCCGTGTCATTCGCCGGTGAAAAAGGCGCTTTGGCGGTCGGCACTAAAGGCAGAATATTCCGTTCAAACGGCGGCAGCAGGCTCTGGAGGCAGATCGATTCGGGAACGACAGTAGACCTCAAAGACGTATGTTTTACCGATGCCACGAATGGCTGGGCGGTTGGCGACGAAGGCATCATTGTCCGCACACGCGACGGCGGCAAGACATGGACAGACGGCAATTCACCCGCCACACATAACCTCGAAAAAATCACATTTACCGGCGACCGAGGTTGGGCCGTTGGATTCGGCGGAACTATCCTCACCTACGACGCGAATGTCACACTGACTGATCCGGGCAGCAAACCTATATTGCAGAAGAGAAATTAGTCGATAGTCACGCCTGATGTTTTGCGGTTGTTGGCATACGTTGCTGTGAAGCCGTCGGAGTAATTACCCCAAGTGGTGTTACTGCGATCCGTGAGATTGCTAAAAGCATCGTATTTCATCGTCTGGGTGAACGGATGAGTGCCGGTTGCCGGACCAACATCGTTTTTCTTTAGCCGCGCAGCAAAGTCATACTCGTTCTGTTGGCTGAAATTCGCATGGACGCTATCTGTGATGTCCTTAGCCAAACCATAGTTGCCATTAGCCTGTCTCGCAATCTTTGATTATTTTCTCCGCCTTTCAAATTTCTCCATTTTGTTAGTTCGTACTGGAGCGGGTGCCGATTGATCCCGGGATCGACCTTTCTTAAAAATCAAATATGCCTCAAAGAAGGATTGAGGACTCGTTAAAACAAACACCTGTAATGGATTGCCTGCTTCATTCACTCTAGTAGTATCTTTTATAAATTCAGTTTTACTCCAACTCGGGTAGTTGGGATTTCGAGTTGTCAAGAATTTACTAAACTCGTTCAGTTCACTCTGAGTCATTTTTATTTTCTTCTTTATCCAAAAGGTATCACTTATTGCTTTATCAGTTTCATTAAGACCTTTCAATTCTTCCAGATAAATTTGATATAAATCAAGCTTTGAACCCAAGCTGTCATTAGGTCTGTCAAAACCCGCCTTTTTCATCTCGTCAACTTTTCGTTCTAAAGATTCTATTAATGCTTTGCCTTCGGGGACGCTTCTTATTCGAGAATGCTCACGATCCACAGCGACCGCAATATCTGCGGCTACATCCAAACTCGCATCTGCACATAAGGAAAGATTTTTCGGATCATACTCATTGATAGCACCGACTAAGATCTTGAGTACGTTGAGTCCATGCATACGAATACGACCACCTAAGATCGACATATACTCGTTATCATGATCAGGGTGACTCCAAGTGTAAAATTTGTGAAATGCCTGCTCCTTTACAAGTTCTTGAAATAATTCAGTTGCGGAGAGACCGTCCAAGCTACCTTGCGATTTATGAACGTAACCTTCTATCTCACAGTTGCTAATCACGGCTATAGGGTATGACGGTGACCTATCGTCCCTTGACTCACGCGTAGATTGACATTTCATATCCCAAGAAAGGGATACCAATATGGCAAGAAAGATTATTATTTTGAACGCTTGTGTAAAACCCATATTATTACCATAATCCTCGACTGCGTT
>JANMDA010000274.1:0-6456 GCA_031376085.1 Chloracidobacterium sp. | reverse complement strand
CGCTTTTGATCTCCAGACGAACACGATTTAGCCCAAGATCATTCACAGCCTGGTCCAGCAGAGGGTTTTTGTAATTGTTCCATGCCGGTGAATAGAACTGTGCCGCCTCGGCGACAGCTTCCCAGCCTCGCATCGTCTGATAGACGGTCGAGGGGAAGAGTGCAATGTTGTTTCCCGTCGGCGTTGGGATCGGTGTCGGCGTCAAAGGCGGCGTATTCACAGGCGTTGCCGTAGGCGTATTTGTCGGTGTGGCCGTCGGTGTCAGCGTAGGGGTGTTCGTTGGTGTATTTGTTATTATGGCCGTTGGAGTTCGCGTTGGCGTACTTGTCGGCGTGCTAGTAAGTGTATTGGTTGGTGTGGAGGTCGGTGAATTCGTTGGAATATTGGTCGGTGTATGCGTTGGAATATTAGTCGGCGTCGAAGTGAATGTCCCAGTTGCCGTAGGTGTAGCGGCGACATTGCCCACAACTGTCGCTGCCTGTAGCGTAACATTGCCGAATTGATTGAAGATCGAATCGACAGTCCACTTAACAGTCAACGCTTGTCCCGTAGACGCAGCACTGTAATTGAGGGTGTAAACCGCATTGATACTTGAGCTGGAGCTCGAAAGCGATGTATCGACATAAACAGGAGCACTGCCATCACTCAAGCTTGCCTCGAATTTTCCGCCTGCTGCCCACAACCCGACATACATCCTAAACGTACGCATCGTCGTATTGGCAGGAACGGTTACTTGGAAACCATTATTAAGACCTATGACATAAACACCAGTTCCTGTGTTAGTGGCCGAAGCGGTAGGCGTTCCACCACTCCAGCTGTAAAAATTCGTATTGGTAAATCTCTCGATCGAACCAGGACCTAAAACAGTGTAATCACTGATCTGGTTGGAGACGCCATTCTTGTGATTGAAATCGCCGGAAGCAGTCAATCCCCAATGTCCCCAATCGGCTGTGCCTTCCGCTGACAGGTTCACATTCGCCGGTGAAACTGCCTGGCTCCCAGAAAGTGACCCCTGCCCGTTAATTGGAGTCGCTGTCGGAGTATGTGTCGGTGTTGCCGTCGGTATAGGTGGTGTCGGGCAATGCACCTGTTGGCAAAAGTAACGAAATGCCAGATACGCTGCCGGAACAGGGACATCGGAGCCAAGCCCAAACTGATAACCCACGTACGCGCCATTACTGCTATTCAACCGGTGCCAAAAACCATCTGCGGGGCGAAAAACGGAAATGTCGGATCTCCCGTCGCCATCATAATCCGCCGGGACCGGAATATCTTCCGCTATTCCGAAGCGCATATATTCGAACCCTGAATCGGAGCTTCGCGTAATATACCAGGTCGCCGTCGATGGCCTCCAGACTGCAATGTCCGTTTTTGTATCGCCGTCGAAATCGCCCTGTAAAGGCATATCGCCCGGCATTCCGAACTGCATCGAATAGAATGTGGAAGTAGAACTGTTAAGTCGATACCAGAAGCCGCTTGAGGGACGAAAAACAGTAACGTCCGCTTTCCCGTCACCATCGTAGTCTGCCGCAAGCGGAAGATCTCCATTAAGCCCGAATTGAAAGGCTGAGAAACTGCCGTCGGTGCTGCCAACCCAGTACCATGTCCCATTTGAAGGTCGATAAACCGCTACATCCGCTTTATTGTCGGCGTCAAATTGTGCCGGTACGGGTATATCGTTCCAAAGCCCGAAATAGACTGAGTCCACCGTGTTAGTGCCACTATTCAGACGCCACCAAACACCATTTCGAAATACGGCTATATCAGTTTTGCCGTCGCCATCGTAATCAGCTGAAACCGGTTCATCGCGGTCCAACCCAAACTGAGTTGCTCCGATTCCTGAACTGCTGTTCGAGAAATACCAGACACCTTCAGAAGAACGGAATACCGAAATGTCGGATTTGTGGTCGCCGTCGAAATCAAATTGAGTCCTTTCGCTCTGGCCCGCCGCAAATATGCTGCAAGCCAAGATCAAGGCGCCTGACAGTGCGAAACTAAACCAGCAGCGTAGAGACTTTCGAGTCGATTTTTGCCCGTATTCATTTAGGAACCAATGATTAAATTTCATAGGAATACTGGTAAGAAAAAGTTTCGTACCTAGGCCAGATGTTGGCGGAGTTGATACTACGGTTGTGGTAGGAGCGATTTAGGTCGTATGGCTAATCAAAAAGATGCCAAAACTCATCTACAATAATATACAATATTTAACGATTTTCCAAAATTTAACCCGGCCGGATGTCGATATGATGATCCAAACATTAACCAAAACATGGATAAGTGAGCGAATTTTCGAAGCGGGACTGCATGATATCGGTGCAATCAAAATCTCGTTATTACTTGCTTGTTTAGTTTGACGGGGATTCGATGATATTATTTCTCAACGCAAATAACGGGAGTTTATCTTGCATAGACGGTAATTACTCCCGCTGAGGGAATGGCTGCGGACAATGTTTGCCCGGCGGTTATAGAGATATCTGCGAGGTCAACATCATACTGGTTATCGGTCGTATATTTGATGCCGTAACCACCGCCGGGCAATCCCTGAATGTTAAAAGATCCGCTTGTTCCGGCTTTTACGACGACAACATGTTTTCCGTTCGTGTTGATAAATGCCAACGGGTCAAAATTCGAATTGCCTGTCAACGCTTCGATCCTTTGTGCTCCGGAACGGATGAATTTGAAATATTGACGAAGGAATTTCGTCTTACTTGCCATTGTTATCACCGGCGAAGTGACGTTCGTGTCGTCTATAACGTAATACCGGTCACCGTTCTCCTCCGGCCCCCAGCTCGTTGGACCGGCCAGACAGAATTGCTCCCATGAAGAGTCGCGGCCAAGCTTTAGATCCGAGTGAAGAGTGCTGTAGTCTGCACCGATCCACTCAAGCATCCCAGTTGTTTTGCTGTAGAGAAGCGCGCGATCAGCTATTTCCGCCAGCGTAGAGTTTGAAGCCCCCGTATAGCGATGGTACGAGAATTCGCCAACGTATTGCATCGCACCAGACGTTGAGGCGATCTGGTCAATGTAGGCCGGAGCGTTTGCTGCACTCGTAGTCGAAGGGGCAGTGAAATTAGGTGTGAACCCGTTAGCTGCAAGCCGATCCCCTGCGGCTTTAACAGCATTTGCCGTTTGTGAAGCCGACCAGCTTGCCGACGTAGTATCAGGTTCAAGAATAATTTCCCATGAATCCGGCACAAATCCAAACGTACTTTGCATGTGCTGATGGGCTGCGAGCACAAACTCGGCGTACTCCGCGCTGTTGTTCTTATGTTCAAAGGTTGACGATCCAAAATCAACATAACAAACGTTGACCCAAAGTGTTTCGCCGCGAGCCTGCAGGCGTTGCCGCATCGGAATCACGACCTCATTGATCGTGGAATCTAAAGATGACCACTTAAACCCGCTCGCGTTTGTGACATTAGGATCAGTATTGTCATTGATTATCTCGTAACGTTTTGCATTATATTGGCTTTCTGTAATTTGTCCCGACCGCCACTGTGCAAAATAATCGATTGGGTTCTCGATACCGCTTTTGATCTCCAGGCGAACGCGATTGATACCTAAATCGTCGACTGCCTGATCCATCAGTTGGTTCTTGTAATTGTTCCATGCAGGTGAAAATAACTGAGCAGCCTCGCCAACAGCTTCCCAACCACTCATGGTCTGATACACCGTCGAGGGATACAACGCAATATTGTTACCCGCCGGCGTTGGGATTGCCGTCGGCGTCAACGTCGGCGTATTAGTAAATGTTGCCGTAGGTGTATTCGTCTGCGTATTCGTCGGCGTATTAGTTGGCGACGATCCATCGATCCAATTTCCGGAAACGTCGCCCATAAGCAGCGCGAAGTAATCCTCATCGTTGTAAGTGCCGGCAACCGACGAATAATTATTGCTCGCGAGGATAAATTTCCAGGTTCCTGTTTGCATTCCGCCTTGGCCGTTGACTACAAATCTCGCGATCTGTGCTGCATCGAAAGACGTGATGCTGCCGTTTCCGCTGACATCAGCGACGGTCAGTTGATAACCCGTCAAAAAGTTGGTTCCGGTAACGTGCTGCGAGATCTTTGCCGCGTCGAAAGAGTTTATTGCTGCATTGGTACCGCCGGTTTTGGTCGGAGTAACGGAATATTGCCCGCCGGACAACCCGGTAAGCGAATAGGTGCCGTCAAAACCGGTGGTGGCGAATGCGCTTGGCGAACCGATGGCGCTCAGCAAGACGCTCGATACAAATCGATTGGTCGGCGAGCCGACCGCGTTGGCGTATCTGACTGTTCCGTTGATCGCCGGTGAACCTGTCGGTTCAGCCGTTGGCGTCGCCAGTAACAAAACAGCAGATTGTTCGATACTTTCAGCGTTACTGTCACCCGCAGCAATTACAGAATTTTGTATGAAAGCTTCCAGAAATAACCCGATAAACAATAATAAGGCGAAACATCGTGCGGACAATAATAGATACGATCTTGTGTTAACTGCAATCATTATTAAGCTGCTTCGATTACGAGACTACAAAGTTAGGTTGCACACAAGATTTGAAGGTCTCAGGCAGAATCGTCAACGAGGAGGGAATTTTAGTAAAAAATAGCTCTAAAGTCAAGAAAAAACGTGCTAGAGAAAAATTGGCCATTTTAAACATTTTGTCGCTAATTCTTCGTTGTCCTGTCGCCGCTTGCGCCTTTTCAATACTGGGACAAATCCTACTTTTTCCTACCCCAGTCGGAAATTTTCATATTTTTTACTACCATGAAACGGATATTGGACAGATAACTCATTATGAATAAAGAGCTTAGCGGGTCTGTCCCGTTCAGTCGTCATTTTACAAAATTTCTCTCAAAATGAGTTTTCAAAAAGCAATTTTATATAGTAACAATGCTAGCAAAGATTTCTGCAAATTGCAAGAAATTTTATCCGTGAAACGTGCACTGCGTACGTCTCAGAGACGAAAAAAAAATGTGACCGATTAGCCGCCTAGAGGTTAAGAGCGGAGATGATGACTGGTAAGCTTACTAGCAGTATTATTCTTAAGGGAGTAAAAACTAAAACAAAAAAGTACGATTGCCGAATAACACCGTGTGATATATAACGATGGCATTATAGACCGCCCACGCCGCGACCGTTATCAACAACGGTTTGTCCCGAAGGAGCATTTTGCTTGGATCACCGCCATGTTCAGGTTTATCAATAAGTGCCAAGTATCGCAGCAATCCATAAATGACAAAAACCGTTCCGTAGATCAAAGCATTGGTATGAAACTTCTCAATCGTCTCCGGAGCTACAGTATACAGAGCATACGAAACAAGTGCCGCTCCGATCACTATGATATTTGCCTTTTCAAGAAATGCGACAGAATATTCGCCTAAAACCATCCGATGGCCTGTAGCGTCTTTCGACAACATCAACAATTCCTGCCGCCGCTTTGAGAAAGCCAAAAATAACGCCAGAAGAAATGCGCAGGCGATCAGCCAATGGCTGGCTTCGACGTTGATCGCTACCGCACCGCCGACGACGCGTAAAACAAACCCGGAGGCTATAGTAATACAATCCAGTATTATGAAGCGCTTTATTGTAATGCAATAGAGGAGCGTTAGGCCGAAATATACAATCGCTGTACACAAGAACTGGATACTGATGAATGAAGCAAGTCCAAGTGCTCCCAAAACCAAAATAGCGGCAGCAGCAAGAGCAAAAGTCACCGGTAAGAGGCCTGAGCTAAGCGGGCGATTGCGCTTTTGAGGGTGGGCACGGTCTTCTTCGATATCAAGCCAGTCATTGAATATGTAAAGGCCGCTGGCGAGGAAACAAAAAACCACAAAGGCCATCAGTGAATAGCCAAGTGCCTCCGTCTCCATGATCTTCTTCGCAAATAGAAGCGGGGTAAGAACGAAGAGGTTTTTTGACCATTGATAGGGGCGCATCGCCGTAATCAATAGTCTCAGCTTACTTTTATTGACCGCAGCCGCTCCGGCTGAATCGTTTGGCAAAATAGCGGATAATTGATCTGACATATGATCTCCTTAACACTGCCCCAAAGTAGATAGAAACACTTAAAAGAAGACTTTTGCCAGCTTTAATGCTCCCTGGCTCCAGGGAACGGTATGCGAGGTTCCGGATGTATTCTTGAACCTCGATAGATTTTGGCAATACCATTCGTAATTTCTCAGAAGGGCATCCTTGTTGGAATATTTCGGCGAATATCCCAGTTCACGTTCTGCCTTTTCGATCGAAACAAAAGATTCTTTATCGACGGTTTCATAAATCCATTGATATAGAGGTGATAATTTCAACATTTCCAATACCTTAAGGCCCAGTATTACCGGGCCCGCGGGCACGTTTCGAATGCGTTTTCCATAGCCCGCATTGTCCAAAACCGCCTGAAAATCTATTGTGAGGGTCTCAAACTCCTTGGCACCAATATTAAAGGTATTGTTGACCATTTCGCGCTCACGCGTTGCTGCA
>JANMDA010000181.1:0-12575 GCA_031376085.1 Chloracidobacterium sp. | reverse complement strand
CACGCTTGCCGACGCTGAAGGCGACGGGCTCGCAACGGCCGGTTTATTTGGTGCCGTGTTGGTTTTTGGGTCACACGCACCGAGGACGGCGACGTTCGCCGCCAAAACTGTCGATAATATTAATGATCTTCTCATTGTTTTACTCCTGATTTATAGAAACACGCGGACGAAACGCCGTCCGCAGCACAGACATCCACAGCCGGACTGATGCAATGCGTCTTTCCACAAACAACGTGCATAAAATTCACGCGGTTTGCCGCTTTACATCAACGCTGCGCGAGATAGAACGAGCAAGCATCGAATTCTTGCAGAAAATTAAATTGTGCTTATTTTTCGTTAGAAATATTTACATGAAGGCCATGGTATCGGACTCAAAGTAATGCTATTCAATAACTTCAAAATCAACAGATTGACTTGTCACCGCATTTTTTCCATTGGCCAGAAGGTCGGTGATGATGATCTGAAGGGCGTAGTCGCCCGGTTCCATCTGTTGATTTAAACGCAGATATGCATAATCGTTTACCCGTGTCCAGTCCGCCTGTTTTTCGAGTTGTGCGGTTTGAGGCGTTCCGTCTATAACAAGCTGACCGTTGTGATAAAGCTTTGTTCGAACGGAGAGTTTTGGCTGCCCAGTTGTCGGGTCGGGCTGAGCATTGTAGATCGTATATGCATAAGCCATGACCGATCCGCGACGAAAACGGCGAACTGCCGGAACAGCGGGCGATGTTATCAGCGTTACAGCATTGTCCGGTTTGGTGGCTGCTGGTACGGTAAATTTTCCCGCCGTATCGACCTGAGCGACAGTCAACCCTGAAATAAATATTTTGGTTTTTTTCAGGTCAGGTATTTCAACCATCTGACTCGATGAACCTATCTGTTTGCTTGTGGAGTCTTTCACTGCGACGCGAAAATTGTAGGTTCCTGGATTTTTGATGGGAACATCGGTCGAATAGACCAAACCGTTTTGCGTTAGGACAGGGAAAGCAGCAGCTGGGATCTTAAACATGTGTGCACGGGTAAATTCATCGACGACCTTGTTCTTTTCGTCCAGCGTTACAGCGACGACATCGAAACCGGCCTTTTTTACACCGTTTTCATCGTCTGCAAGTGTGATCTCTCTGCCGTCAAGGTGAAACAAAAGGCGCACAACATTTCCAGTCTCAACCGAATTAACAAAATACGCTGTAAGTTTGACGTCCAAACCGCCGGTCGGCAGCGGAGCGGCAATTGCCTCATAGAGATCGCTGTCCTCGCTCTTGCGTTTTGGTTTAGCAGTTTGTTCGGCAACTCCCAAAAATCCCGTGCGCGAAACGACCTTGAGGCCGGGCTGCTTAACTTTGACCTCGATCTTATTAAATTTCTTGTTTTTAAAAGTTTCTTCCGAAGGTTGGTAGGCGATCAGGTAATAGCCGGTCTCGGTCGCAAGGTCCTGCTTGATCGGATAATCCAGGAAATTTTGATCATGGGTAAACTTTCCACCAGTTTCACGAGCCAGAAAGGCAAGGCCGTCCCTTGAATTACTGACTATATTGAAGCGTTCGTTGCGTATATTATCGGTAGCGTTAATATTATCTTGTCCATAGACCTCGTCGCGGGCTTCGATCATGCCTTCGTCAAATACTCCACGCACGTCTATAGTGTTAAAGACCACTGATGCGCGGTTTGAAAAGTCGGTCAAATCACGCAAAACATCGGCGGCACTAAGCAACTGACCGCTGCGTTCGCGAAGCGGCATACCGTCTGAAAGCAGGAAAACGATCTTCCGGCCTGGCACACGCCGCAGGCCCTGCACAACGTATCTAATTACACCCAGCGTTCCAACTATCTGATTATTCGATGTTGCATCCTCGTTGTGCTCACGAAATTTGCGGTCCGAGTCGGCTTCGACAGTATTGGTCGTCGGGCCATCGGGAGTCTGTTTGATAAAGGTGTTTGACCTTGCTGCGGCGAAAAAACTCCCGTCGTTTGAAGAGCAGCTGCCTATCGGCGGAAGCCACTGTATCTTATGCGCTATTTTGAGCAGTCGAGCTTTATCGTTGGTATATTGTTGAAAAACGCTGCTTCCGGAACGCGTCTGATATATCGCTACCAAGTCGGTCGACTGCATCTGCTCACGGATAAATTTTTCAACGCCTTCTCTCGACGCCCTCATTCCAACAGTTGAAGCGGAACAATTGCCGTCATCAACAATAAAGGTGATAATCCGCCCGGCATTCGCAGCCGTGATCTTTACAGGTGGCGGAACGGTCGCATCCTTTATTTTTTCTTTTGGGTTGGCGGTTGCCGCGGATCGGCCGACTTCGGTATTGACGTAAGAAAAATTTGTGATCTTTTGCGGTTTGCCGTCTTGCAGCACTTCGAAATCAGACGGCGTCAGGTTACGCACCTGTTTTCCGTCCTTGTCGACGACGATCAGGTCAAGCTGTACAAGTTTCGTCGTGATCTTAACGACTTCAGCTTCCTGATTTGGGGATGCGGCCGGCTCCGGTGTTTGCTGCTGGCCGAAAGCGGAAAGGCACAGGATCAATAAGACAACAAAAGGGGAAGCATTTTTCATATCACCCTGAATAGAAGTATTTTGTTTTTAAACGTCCAGATTTTTTACGTCGAGAGCATTGTCTTCAATAAACTTACGTCTAGGTTCGACTTGGTCGCCCATTAGGACTGTGAAGATGCCGTCGGTTTCGATGGCGTCCTCGATGCGAACTTGCAGCATTGTGCGTTTTTCAGGATCCATTGTTGTTTCCCAGAGCTGTTCGGGGTTCATTTCACCCAGACCTTTGTAACGCTGGATGGTGAGGTCCTTTTTGGCCATTGCCATTACTTTTTCGAGAAGGTCTTCGCGTGATGCAATCGATTCGCTCTTGCCGTTCTCGCCAAGAACGAACGGCGCCGGAAAATCGATCTCGAGCGATTTTTTCAATTCCACAGCCTTTTGAAACTCGACGTAGCTTGCCATGTTCCAATCGATATGACGGATGGTGCCGTTCGGGTACGATATGGTGATACGCCAGAGGCCGTGCTCCTCGTCCTCATTAAGCTCGGTGTTGTAATCGCCGACAGAGATTTTGCCTTCGATCTCGGCCATCATCTCGCGATCGCCGAAAACTTTTCGTAAACGGACCGCGTTTTTGATGAGCACACCATCTTGTCCGGCAAATGCCTCGATGATCAACTCGACCAGCTTGGGATCGTTGTTAAGGCGACGGGCGATACGCTCGGCGTAATTTTTGAGCTGTTTGGTCTGGTCGAGCACTTTTGACAGTTCACGGCCGGAAATTTCTTTAGTGCTGGAACTTATCTGGATGTCAGCGGTCGCGACACGCATCAGATAGCTGAACATCGCAGGCTCGTCCTTGATGTATTCTTCTTTTTTGCCGCGTTTCACCTTGTAAAGCGGCGGCTGGGCAATGTAAACAAAACCATTCTCAAGCAATTCCGGCATCTGCCGGTAGAAAAATGTCAGAAGAAGCGTGCGAATATGGCTGCCGTCAACGTCGGCGTCGGTCATCAGGCATATCTTGTGGTAACGAAGTTTTGAAACGTCAAAATCATCTTTGCCGATGCCTGTTCCGAGTGCGGTAATGAGGGCCTTGATCTCGCCGTGGCCGAGCATTTTGTCGAACCGTGCCTTCTCGACATTGAGAATTTTACCCTTGAGCGGTAAAACAGCCTGATTCTTACGGTCGCGGCCCTGTTTTGCCGAGCCGCCGGCCGAATCACCCTCAACGATATAAATTTCTGATAATGCCGGATCTTTTTCCTGGCAATCGGCCAGTTTGCCCGGCAATGTCGAACTGCCAAGAGCACTCTTGCGGACGATCTCGCGTGCCTTGCGGGCTGCTTCGCGTGCGCGTGCGGCATCGACAGCTTTACCGACGATCTTTTTCGCTACACCGGGATTTTGCTCGAAGAATTCACCAAGCTTTTCGTTGAGGAATGATTCGACCGGGCCTTTGACCGGCGAGTTTAGCTTGCCCTTTGTCTGCCCTTCAAACTGCGGCTGCGGTATCTTGACGCTGATGATCGCGACCAAACCCTCACGCACGTCGTCGCCTGACAGCGTGACCTTTGCATTTTTGGTCATGCCGGAACTCTCGGCGTAATTATTGATCGTTCGCGTGATCGCACCGCGAAAACCGGACAGATGCGTGCCGCCGTCGACTGTGTTGATGTTGTTGGCGAACGAGAAGATCTTTTCGTCGTAGCTGTCGTTATATTGCATCGAGATCTCTATCGAGAGGTCGTCTGCAATAAGTTCAAAATAAAGCGGCTCGTCGTGCAGCGGGCTTTTGTTTTTATTGAGATGCTTTACGAACTCGGCAATGCCGCCTTTGTAATAAAATTCGTGCGATTTTTCGCCTTCGTCACGCTCGTCTTTGATAAAAATACGGATGCCCTTGTTCAAAAACGCCTTTTCGCGCAGCCGCTCGGACAGCTTTTCAAAGCTGTAATCGGTTGTTTCGAAAATGGTCGAATCGGGGCGGAAGGTTATCTTTGTACCGCGTTTTGTGGTCGTGCCGGTTTGTTTTAGCGGGGCGACCGGTATTCCGGCTTCAAATTCCATTTCATGCGTTGCACCGTCACGCCAGATCTCGAGACGCAGATATTCGCTAAGAAAATTAACGCAACTCACACCAACGCCGTGCAAACCGCCGGAAACCTTGTATGAATTTGAGTCGAACTTGCCGCCTGCGTGAAGGATCGTCATCACGACCTCAGCCGCGCTGCGGCCTTCCTGCTTGTGAATGTCAGTTGGAATTCCGCGGCCGTTATCGATGACGGTTATGGAATTATCCATGTGAATTGCGACCTCGATCGTGTCGCAATACCCCGCGAGTGCCTCGTCCACCGAATTATCCACGACCTCATAAACCAAATGATGCAGCCCGATCTCGCTCGTCGAGCCGATATACATCGCCGGACGCTTGCGCACCGCATCGCGTCCCTCTAAAACCGTTATCTGATCTGCCCCGTATTCCTGTTTTGCTTTAGCCAATTTTAAAAACCTCTTTTACTGAATAATTGTTTGGTTATTGTGACCGATACGCCGTAATTGGGTGGAAAATTAGCCCGAAAACCAAAAGATAATTTTACCATTTTTTGGGGAATTAGCACAGCGGGCAAACACAATAAAAATCTATATTTTATAGTATTTTTGCAGCCCCGTTTTCGATCTTAAAAATGGTTGCGTTTGCACCGAATTTTTCGACCAAACTTTCCTTAGATGTAGTGACAAAAGTCTGTGTTTTGCCTTGCAAAAACTCGAACAGTTTGCCGATGCGTTTGTAGTCGAGTTCGGCGTCGATGTCGTCAATCAGAAACAGCGGATATTCACCGCGTGTGGCGTGGAAAACAGAGATGTTTGCGAGTTGGAGCAGGAGTAAGGCGCTTCGCTGCTGGCCGGCGGAGCCGAATTTTCTGATGTCGTGGCCGTCGAATTTTAGTTCCATGTCATCACGGTGCGTGCCGATGAGTGAATGGCCGGCGACGACCTCGGCTTGCACACGGAGCGACAGACGTTCGGTGATCAGGTTTTGGTAATTTTCCAAGTTGCCTTTTCCTTCGAGTGATGAGAGGTATCGAACTGAGAGTTCTTCGCGGCCAAAAAGTTTTTTTTCGAGGACTTCGTTGATACGCTCGATAAAGCGGACGCGTGCACGATGTATTTTGGCGGCTAGGGGAGCAAGCTGGCTGTTCCACGGTTCGAGGTGATCGGCGGTTGTTTGGATCGGTTCCTCGTTTTCCCTCGCGGCCTGAAGCAGTGCATTCTTTTGTTTTATTACGCGGTTGTAGTCAGCAAAAACCTGAACGAACGGCGGATGCAGAGAAACGATACCAGCATCCAAAAACCTCCTACGAGCATCCGGCTGGCCGCGAACGATCTCAAGCTCGTCTGAATTAAAAATAACCGCATGGAGCTGGCCCAAATACCTTGAAACTGTTTCTTTCTTGGCATTTACGGTGACTGTTTTGGTGTTTCCGGCGATAACAATTCGCAGATCGCGGACTATTTCGGGCGATTCGCGTACGCGGCCTGCGATCATTGCGGTTTCGCTGCCAAACAAGACCGCATCCTGCAATCTCGCCGTTCTAAACGACCGCGTCGAGGCAAGCACGGCGATTGCCTCAAGCCAATTCGTCTTGCCCATCCCATTTTCGCCGATCAGGATATTCAGGCCGTCGGCAAACGCGATCCGGCCGCTCAGATTGCGAAAATCATTGGCTTCGATCGATTCCAAAAGCATTGCGGCGATTTTATCACAGAGGGTTAAGGCCTTACTGCCAGAGACCGGGTGGCAACCTTGCTCACTCAATTGACAACAAACACATTCCGATTTTTGTTGGAAACGATATCTGATTGGCAATGTTTTTATATAGGCTGTATTTCAACAGTACTCTTCCCGCCTTATCCCTAATGAAAATTATCCGCGTTCTTGTAATATCGATATTTGTTTTTTCTTTCTCGGCCGCTGCTTTGGCGCAAGCGGGTAGAAAAGCGGAAAATTTCACAGCCGTTACTATGGACGGCGAGAAAATAGAGCTTGCATCGTTAAAAAACAAAGTAGTTCTTTTAGTATTTTGGTCCTCGCGCTGCGCGATCTGTCAGAGCGAGATACCAAAGCTCAACGGACTTGCCGCTGGTTATTCGAATAGCAACATCGTCTTTCTCGCCGCGACAATGGAAAATGAGAATATCGTTGACACCTACTTAAGAAATCACCCCTTTAATTTTCAGATACTGCCCAACAGCTTCGGCCTCCTGCTAAAATACGCCGACCGCGACAAAGAAGGCCGGGTTAATATCGGATTTCCGGCATATTACCTGATCGACAGATCGGGATACGTTCAATATAAAGACAGCGGCTGGGACAAGGCTAAGCCGCTTACTGCCGCAATAAACCGATCTCTTTCAAACCGTTGATCCTCATCAATTGTTGACAATCTTCCCTTTTGTAATTACAAAAGGTCTATGAAGTATTTACCGGTTTATGTCTTGCTCCTGATTTTTGCTGCATCGCTCTCAGCTCAAACTAAATCCTCATTGCCAGCAGCACGGCAACAGCCTGGGTTTGCCGCGCTCACGATGGATGGCACCAAGATCGATACAGCCGAACTGAAAGGCAAGGTGGTTGTTCTCAATCTGTGGTTCATAAACTGCCCGAATTGCCGCGAAGAGATCAAACTGCTGAATCAGATCGTTGATCAATACAAAAGCAATAAAGATGTTATTTTTATCGGCTTGGCCGCGAGCAAAAAAGCTGATCTTGAAAAGTTTCTGGCAAAAACCCCGTTCAAATATCAGGTAATTCCAGATGCCCAAATGATAATATTCAGCAAATTCGGAACTCCTGATAAAAACGGCGAAATAAATATTCCCTTTCCGGTGCATTATGTGCTCGACCGGTCTGGCAACATTATTATGAAGATGTATGGGACAAAGGGCGTGGATGCGGTGAAAGCGGAGCTTGCAAAACAGTTTGTGTCGAAAAAGGAAGCGGTCAAGTAAACTTTTGGGTTGTTTATCTACCGGCTTTTCATTATAGTTTTAGTTCGCCCGCGCGGTGCGGAGAGATAGCATAATTGGTAATGCAGTAGTCTTGAAAACTACCGCCCGTAAGGGCTTGCAGGTTCGAGTCCTGTTCTCTCCGCCATTCTTTTCCTTACTAAAATCTTATTTTCCTTGATTTGAAACTCGCAATTATCGTAGGCTAAAGGCATACTGAATGAAGATTCATTCATAAGTGTTTTTATGCCAAAGGCTGTTCAAAGAAACATTCCGGATAAACGCGAAGCAATTCTGCGCGCCGCGATCAAGGTTTTTGCCCGCAATGGTTATTTCAATTCAAAGGTTTCTGATATTGCCGGTGAAGCAGGCATAGCCGACGGTACCGTTTATCTGTATTTCAAGAGCAAGGACGAGATACTGCATTCCATATTCGACCGGGCAATGGCTGAATTTATAAGCGAGGGAAAGAAGGAGTTGGCGTTGATCGATAGTCCGAAGGCAAAACTCGCTCGCATAGCAGAGCTTCATCTGGAAAAACTCGGAGCCGACCGCGATCTTGCGGTCGTGTTTCAGGTCGAGCTTCGCGGATCGACAAAGTTTATGCAGGAATTTTCGGCTGCCGGATTTTCTGAATATCTGGACATCATTCGCGGAACTATCGAAAGCGGCCAGCGCAGCGGTGATTTCCGTAATGACATAAAGCCCGTCGTCGCTGCAAAAATATTTTACGGCGCCCTCGACGAGATGGTCACAAATTGGATCCTTTCCAAAAAATCATATCCGCTTGTGGCGATGGCCGAGGAAGTTTTGAAGTTGTTATTCGGAGGCATTCTTCTGAAATGACCGAATCTCGTGAACAAGCTGACATTGCGAGCGATGTGCCGGCATCGCTTTTAGAACAGCTTGCCGAGCCGAAAACACTGCCCGAACTCTTTTTAAGATCCGCTTCCGAATTTGATCTCCCCAACGCGCTCAATTACAAAAAAGACGGCGAATGGAAAATAATCTCATCCGCTGATATGGTTGCGAGGGCCGAGAATATGGCACTTGGCTTATATTCGCTTGGCTTGAGAAAGGGTGATCGTGCCGCGATCCTTGCCCCAAATTCGCCTGATTGGACACTGGCTGATGCCGGCTGCCAATTCGCCGGTGTTATCGATGTTCCGATCTACACAACGCTGGCAGCGGATTCGGTTAGATACATACTTGATGATTCAGGAGCGCGTGTAATTTTTCTTCAGGATGGCGAAAGCTATGTGCGGCTGATGCCGGTGATAGAAACTTGTAAATCGATCGAGAAGATCGTCCTTTTTGGACCGTATGCATCCGGCGACGAGCGAGTTATCTCACTAGGCGAGTTAGAAAGAAAAGGCCACCATTTTAGATCAGAAGAGAGCAGCCTGATCAAGCAATTGCGCGAAGCAGTCGCAACCTCAGATATTGCAACGCTGATCTATACAAGCGGGACGACCGGCGAGCCTAAAGGCGTGATGCTCACGCATTCGAATTTGATCTCGAACGTCCTTGATGCAAGCGAAAAATATTTCTTTGACGGTCAGGACATCTCACTTTCCGTCTTGCCGCTCGCGCATGTTTTCGAACGTACCGGAATGTATGTCTACATCCGATACGGAATGTGCGTTTACTATGCAGAATCCATAGACAAAGTTCCCGATAATCTCAAAGAGGTCCGTCCGACGATCTTTATCGGCGTGCCAAGAATATTTGAAAAAGTTTTTGAGCGCGCGCGTCTGCGAGCGGCACAAGCGGGCCGCGTTAATGAGATCGTCTTCGATTGGGCGATAGATGTGGCAAAGGAATATGCTGCGCTGCAAGAAAAAGGCGAACCGATCCCGATAGCGCTCGCCGCGCAACATGCCGTCGCCGACAAGGTTGTTTATCAGAAGCTTCGTGATTTTTTTGGCGGACGGCTTCGATTTTGCATTACCGGCGGAGCTGCATTGCCGGATGAGATATTTCTGATTTTTACTGGAGCAGGCATTTCTATAATGCAGGGTTATGGTTTGACCGAGACATCGCCCGTGATCTCATCAAATAATCCGTTTGCTGTGCGTGTCGGTACAGTTGGCCAGCCAATTCGCAACGTTAAAGTCCGTATTGCCTCGGACGGCGAGGTCGAGGTTACGGGCCCAGGCGTGATGCTTGGGTATTACCATAAAGATGAGGCTACGAAGGAAGCTTTTACGGAAGACGGGTGGTTTAGAACGGGCGACATCGGCAATCTCGACAAAGACGGTTTCCTTTGCATCACGGATCGCAAGAAAGAGCTGTTCAAAACCTCAGGCGGCAAATATATTGCCCCGTCGCCGATAGAGCAGATGCTGAGGTCTTCGCGGTTTGTAAATCAGGCTGTGCTTGTTGGAAATGAACGAAAATTCCCGGCGGCCCTCATCGTACCGAATTTTGAAATGCTGGAATCTTACGCAAAGCTAAAAGAACTCGACATAAAAAAACCAAATGAATTCTGCAGCCATCCGCGAATATTGGATCTATTTGATCGCCAGATCGAGTCTCATACATCGGGTTTATCTCAGTATGAAAAAGTAAAAAAATTCGCCCTTCTCGAACACGAATTAACGATCGAGAACGGCGAATTAACACCAACACTAAAACTAAAACGAAGGGTTATCGATACAAAATACCGACAGGTTATTGACGATATTTATAACACGACACAATCCAATCAATAAATAATTCTATATGGTATAACGTTTGTAAAAGACGAAGCCCCGTCTCTTGCGGCTTTTAATGCCATTTCGGCAATAATGACACCTATGGATTTTTTTGTCTTGTCCACGACAATAAGGTCGTAGGGGCGAAGCATTATATCCTCCTGTTTTCCTTCGCGGATAAGTTTGAGGTTTGCGGAAATAAGGTCGCGATTTTGTGCTTCCGGGCCTGACCCCGGCTTAAGCCGATAAATCGCAATATTTTTTATATCAGCTCCGGGCCGGCTTCCGCCGACCATCCCTAATGCACCGGCGAGGGACAGGCCTTTTTCTTTTAAGAGGACAGGCTGAGCCCCAACCACCTCACCATTTATGTAAATTGGCGGCGCTTTCATGACATGGATGACGTCTCCTGGATAGATCGTGGGATTAGTCGCGTCATTGCCGATCTGCATGTTGGCATAGCTGTATGTGCGTGTGTTCGAATCAGCTTTCCAGTTGTCCGGGTCGTTTTCCGCCATGCACATCGGCGTCTTTGGGCGAGTGACTTGAATCTGGCCGCTGGCCTCTTCCTTGATGCCGCCGGCGACGGAAAGCATCTCGATCAGCGTTGCCTTACGCGTGAGAATGATCTCCATCTGTTTATTTATCTCACCGGCCACCGACACCGTGGGGCGGCTGTGTTTTTCACTGATACGAAAACTGAACTGCGGATCGCGAAGATATGTCTTGAGCACTTCTGTAAGCTCGGTGCGAAGTTCGCGTTCAGTCTTGCACCCTGCAACGATCGGCCTTTTAACAAAAGGCACCTCGATCATGCCGTTCTCGTCTACGTTCGCAACAAAATCGTACTCCGTTTCGCCCAAAACCCTTCCCGCGACCTGATCGCCCGGCCCCAGAGTGTAGCCCTTAGACAACGAGGCAGCACCATTAGAATTGTCCTGAGCATCGACTTTATTTTCCGGCGCTACTTCTTGCGCATATGCAAAAAGACCTGCAAAAACAAAAAAAATTAATAAAATAAAAGACTTAAACTTCATATACCAACTCCGAACTCGTTTAATATGGCTTAAGTTTAACGCACCTGAGAGCGCGAAACAACCTTTTTGCCTTCGTAGCCATATCGGATTTATGATGTGCCGGGGTAGACGAAGGTTGGTTATTCTGCGTAAAGTATGAAATAAAGTACGGTTAAAATGATGCAACCTAAGATCTCAAAAAATCGAATCTCCAGAAAAGCCGCTTCATTTACTGAATCGGTCATTCGCGAAATGACGCGAGAGGCCATTAAGTATGGTGCTGTCAATCTCGGCCAGGGTTTTCCCGATTTTGCCGCGCCTGAGGACATAAAACAAAAGGCTATGGAGGCGATCGCGGACGACCATAATCAATATGCGATCACTTGGGGCGTCAAGAGTTTTCGCGATGCGATAGCAAAGAAAACAATGTGGTTCTTGGGTATGGACCTTGATCCTGAAACTGAGATCACCGTCACTTGCGGCTCGACCGAGGGAATGATCGCAGCGATGATGGCGACAGTCGATCCCACCGAGGAGGTAATAGTTTTCGAGCCGTTCTATGAGAACTATGCTCCCGACGCAATACTTTCGGACGCGACGCCGAGACATGTGCCGCTATACAGGACGGACAACGGCTTTGTCTTTGATCGCGAAGAGCTTCGAGCCGCCTTTAACGAAAAAACAAAGGCGATAATCATCTGCAATCCGAATAATCCGACAGGCAAAGTCTTTACAAAGGACGAGCTCGAATTTATCGCTGATCTCTGCAATGAGTTTGATGCGCTGGCGTTTACGGACGAGATCTACGAACACATCATCTACGATGGCAGCGCAGACGACGATCCGCTGACACATATCTCGATGGCAAATATTTCCGGAATGCGTGAGCGAACGGTGGTTGTTAATTCTCTCTCAAAAACCTATTCGGTCACAGGCTGGCGGGTAGGGTATTGCATCGCTCCGCCGGATATTTCTTCCGCGATCCGCAAGGTGCATGATTTTCTAACCGTCGGAGCAGCAAATCCGCTGCAGCACGCCGGAGCCTATGCCTTGAGCCTGCCGGCGAGTTATTACGACGAACTACAACGCGAATACCAAAAGAAACGCGATTTCATAGTGCCCGCACTGCAAAACGCCGGTTTTAAATGCGACTTTCCTGACGGGGCTTACTATGTGATGTGTGATATTTCGGCGTTCGGCTTTGCCAACGACATCGAATTTACAAAACACCTAATCCGCGAGATCGGAGTCGCCGTCGTTCCCGGTTCATCTTTCTATCACGAACCTAAAATGGGCTCACAAATGGTGCGATTCTGCTTCTGCAAAAATGACGTAACCCTTGATGCCGCTGCCGAA
>JANMDA010000179.1:0-3039 GCA_031376085.1 Chloracidobacterium sp. | reverse complement strand
GCGTAGATCAGCAGCATGAATTCGCGATCTGCGCCTTGCGATGAGATCGTCTGCAAACCGTCAAACCGCCCGATGCCGTGATCGACGTGAACAACATAATCGCCGATCTTCAGGTCACGAAAATCTGAAACAAAAGCACCGAGTTTCGATTTGCGACTTGTAATTTTAGATTTAAAATTACGGTTTTCCGATTCATTTGTGATCTCACCGAAAATGTCTTCTTCGGTGTAAAGGGTCAGCCCGAAGCCAGGCACTTCAAATCCGCTCGAAACATCGCCTATTTGTATCAAGTTCGCTGCCAGCGAAGTATCATATTCACGCAGAATCTCCCGGATGCGTTCGGCCATGCCCTGCGTCTGCACGACTATCTCCGTTCTGTTTTGCTCTCCGTTTGTCTTTGAGCGGGAACCCAATTCTGTGACAAAGGCCGCGATGTCCCCGTGAAATTTCCGCGTCGAACGCGATTGCAACTCGATCTCAGTTGTTTTTGCAGATGCGGGGAAAAGAAACAGCGGTTTAGCTTTGGTCGCTTCGCCCACTGCGAATTCCTCATCGGTTCCCGCTGCCGTTTTCCCCAATGCTCGAAGTTCGAGGCTCAAAGTCTTTTCGAGTTTTGTTCGCAGGTCGTCGGGCGTAATAAACAGATCATTTGGTGCGAGGCCGATCTCGCCCGCTTCAGTTATTGCATCAAAATTATTGTTAATGTGTTCATAGTGGGTAGCCAGCGTGTGTTCAATAGCAGTCGGCTCATCGATGACAAAGACGCAGTCCGCCAGATGATCGAAAACGGTTCCAGTGAATGGCTTTACAAGCGGAATGAGAAATTCCCAGCCCGAAAAAGGCTCGCCTTCGTCTGCAAAATCGGTGTGGTCCTTTAGATTGCGTTTGAATTTATCATCCGCGAAGCGTTCTTTCGCGAAAAATGCCCAATCCTTGAGATCCTGAGGCGAAACGGCAAATTCGCGCATCGGGGCGATCGCGATTTCGTTCAACTGTCCTGTCGAAAGCTGTGTATCAGCATCAAATGCACGGATCGATTCAACCGTGTCACCGAAGAACTCAATTCGAACAGGACTTTCTGCATCCGGTGACCAAACATCGACAATGCCGCCGCGTACTGAGAATTGTCCCGGCCCGAAAATCGGGTCTTCGCGGACATAGCCACCTGCCATCAACTTTTCTATCAATGCTTCGGGCGCAGAATCTTTATCGCGAATTAAAACGCATCCGAGCGAGGCGATCTCGTCGGGCGTCACGGTTCGCTGAACGAGAGACCTGGCCGACAAAACAACAAAACTGCTGTTCCGCTTCAGCAAATGCCCCAACTGCCACAGGGCCATTGCACGCCGCTCCTGCGTTTCCGCATGAGGCGAAACGCCGGAATACGGATCGGCCTCAAACGATGGAAGACTTATGATCGCGAACTGGTCGTCATTTACAAAATAACCCAGATCGGTCGTCCAGTTTTCCATCTCCGAATTGGATTCGGTCACGATGGCAAACGACTTGCCGGTCTCAGCCTGGAGCTTTGACAAAACAAGAGCTTTGGACGCAACCGATGTCAGCCCGCTGAGGCAGATCACACGCGTGCCGCTTTGCAGTTCACGCTTTAACTTGTCGAATTCATCTGCCATAAACACACATATCCACAGAGAATGTCGAGCGGGGCAGGTGTCCTCCGTCCGCACATTCCCTGCGGTGCTTCTATTTTGCCACATCCGGCGGAAGTTTGCCGAGTTAGTGTCAGTAGCCGCGTGTAAACAAGGGCTTCGTTGCCGATGTTGTAACTGACCTTTATAATGAAATGTTTGATTACAGAGCCCTTACTAACGTGCGGGCTACGGACACGATTACCATGAGCATTCCTCAATTCGACGAGATCATCGAACCGAACGACCAGACCGAGGCCCGCCAAGCGTCGCTTGAGGCAATTTCCGCGTTGGTCGGCAATGTATATCCGAACAAGTTTGTACGCACTAACATCAGCGGCGGCGAAGACACGATCACCGCACTCAAACATTTCGACAAGGTCGCATCTGTCGAAACGCGAATGGCCGATCTCAAGGCGAGCCTCGGCGAAGGCGAGCGTCCGCCGGCGGATAAGAAAGAGGAACTCAACACTGAGCTAAAAGCATTAGGAACCGTACGCATCGCCGGACGTCTGACGACGCCGACGCGCGGAAATTTTGTCCATCTGACCGACGGAATGTCGAAGCTGCAGGTCTATTGCAACAAAAAAGGCCCGCTTGCACTGATCAAGAATGATGGCAGCGACACGCTCGATGAAGAAAACGGCTGGGCCTTATGGCAGTTACTCGATCACGGCGATATTATCGGTGTCGAAGGATATGTGTTTAGAACAAAAGTAGGGGAGATATCTATTCACGTATCTTCTTTCAAATTATTGAGTAAATCGTTGCATCCACTTCCAATAGTTAAAGTAGATGCCGATGGACAATCTCATGATGCGTTTACTGATCCAGAACAACGCTACAGACATCGCTACGTTGACCTGATTGTAAATCCAAATGTCAAAGAAATATTTATCAAGCGAAGTATGATCATCAATGAAATGAGAAAATATTTCGTTGAGCAATCCTGGCTTGAAGTTGAAACTCCTGTGTTGCAAAGTATTCATGGTGGAGCTGCTGCACGTCCATTCAAAACACATCACAATGCATTGGATATGCCCTTGTTTTTGAGGATTGCAAATGAATTGTATTTAAAAAGATTAATCGTCGGAGGCTTTGATGGTGTTTTTGAATTTGGAAAAATGTTTCGAAATGAAGGTATGGATCGCACACATAATCCTGAATTCACCTCAATGGAAATCTATGTGGCTTATAAAGATTATTTATGGATGATGGAAATGGTCGAAACCATGTTGGAGCGGGTTGTCTTTACAGTGTATGGATCTGCAATTGTAAAGAATGATTCTGGTGAGCTCAATTTTACAAAACCATTTCGCAGGTTGAGCATGTATGATGCAATTAAGGAATATGCAGGATTTGATGTGGAGGGAAAGGCAGAAGCTGAATT
>JANMDA010000166.1:0-4891 GCA_031376085.1 Chloracidobacterium sp. | reverse complement strand
CTCGACTGGATTACCAAAGAGACGACGAACAAAGACACGGCAATGATATTTTTTGCAGGGCATGGGGTCACTGATCAACGAGGCTATTTTTTTCTCCCTTACAACACTGATATGGACAGGCTACTGCGTACCGGGGTGACGTTTAACGACATAAAGAGCACGGTGCAGTCGCTGGCTGGCAAAACTCTATTATTTATTGATACTTGTCACTCGGGTGACGTGATGGGCGGGCGCCGGGGCTTTACTGACGATCTGAATGGCATCGTCAACGAACTGTCGAGCGCGGAAAACGGCGCTGTTGTCTTTGCTGCATCGACAGGCAATCAATCTTCTCTGGAAAATGAAAAATGGAACAACGGCGCTTTTACCAAAGCCCTGGTCGAGGGCTTGATGGGAAAGGCAGCCACTTCCGACAACCACAAGATTACCATCACCATGCTCGACCTCTATTTATCGGAACGGGTAAAGGAACTTACGAGCGGCAAACAAACCCCAACAACCGCCAAGCCGAACACCATTTCAGATTTTCCTATCGCTGTAAAAAAATAAACGCAAGGGTGATCATGGTGAGATGCACGAGGCTAAGAATTCAGTCGCTCCCGATTGTGTCAGTGAAGCGGCTTGACGACGGTGAAGTAACCGATTCGGTAAATCCAGCCGATTCGGGTGACGACGTTGGCTCTAGCGGATGCGAGAATCTCCTTGATGCTGCAGTTGCGGGTTGAAGCGGGTCGGTCTTAAAAACGGCGAAAAATGCGGTCATATTTGGTGGCATTTTGGTCATAAAAAGTGGCTTTTTGGTCATACGAAACGCTATTTGGTCATACGGGTGACAGAACACGGTATTGCGATACCAACCATCGCAAATACCCGCAATCGTTTGGGCTTTGCATTTATTGTCTTTTTTGGTAAGATATTCTTTGCTTACGAGGGCTGGAACACGAGAAGTGGGTTTCGCACCCACTTTTTTATTTGCCTTGAAGAAGAAATGGACAAGCATTTGATAACTGAATATGTCAGTAAAGTTGCCGGAAAGGCTGCGTCCGATGCCGGCGTCGAGCTTGTTCATATTGAGATCGCAGGGACGAAACGTGATGCGGTTGTTCGCATATATATTGACAAAGAAGGCGGCGTGACGATCGACGATTGTTCATCCGTTTCGCGGGCGGTCGAGGATGTTCTCGACGGCGAGGACATTATACCTTCTAAGTATGTTCTCGAAGTTTCATCGCCCGGCATCGAGCGCGAACTTTATTCGCTGAAGGATTTTGTAAAGTTCACGGGCCATCTCGCCAAGGTCAAATTGAAAACCGAGATCGACGGGCAGAAGACATTTGTCGGAACGATCACCGAGGTTGACGGCGACAAGATCAGCTTTGAAGACCGTTCGAAAGGAGCTTTGAGCTTTGATTATTCGGAAGTTGCCAAGGCAAATTTGAAGATCGATCTGGCAAGGGAGTTTGCACAGAAATCGGTTAAAGCCAACACTTAGCATATTATGTATAAACTATTGAGCGTAGGGAAGTTATGACAGCATCAGCATTATCGTCCATCGGACAGAGCATAGAAATATTGTGCAACGAGCAGGGCCTTGACCGCGAAATGGTCATCGAGGCAATGAAGGACGCGGTGCGCGCCGCTGCCCGCAAGCAGTTCAAAGACAAAACCGGTGACAGCGTTCAGGTCGATTGGAACAATGAAGAAGGATTGGTCGAGATCTCGGCGCAAAAGACCGTCGTCCTGGTGGTCGAAGATCCTTTGAGCGAGCTTTCTCTCACAGACGCTCAGGAACTCGCCGGGGATGAGATCGAGGTCGGCGATATGCTCCTTCTTCCGCTGCCGACCGAGGAACTAGGACGAATTGCGGCCCAAACCGCTAAACAAATTCTCGTTCAGAAAGTGCGTGAGGCCATCCGTGAAAAGGTTTATGAGGAATACGTCGACCGCAAGGGCGAACTGATCAACGGAATGGTCAAGCGTTTCGAGCGCGGCGATATGATCGTCGATCTCGGCAACAATCTCGAAGCGATCATTCCAAAATACGAGCAGTCACGCGGCGAGATGTGGAATCAAGGCGAACGGATTCGTGTCGTGATCATCGACGTTTCGCGTGAGCAAAAGGGACAGCAGATCAAATGTTCGCGTGCTTCGTCTGAGCTTTTGAAAAGGCTCTTTGAGATGGAAGTTCCTGAGATATATGACGATACCGTTGTCATAAAATCGGCCGTTCGCGAACCCGGCGACCGTGCAAAGATCGCCGTCACTTCAAACGAAAAAGACGTCGATCCGGTCGGAGCCTGCGTCGGTATGAAAGGCTCCCGCGTTCAGGCGATCATTAAGGAATTGCGCGGCGAAAAGATTGACATTATTGAGTGGTCGGACGAGCCTTCGGTATTTGCCGCGAACGCACTTTCGCCGGCAAAAGTTTCGCAGGTCCGAATCACCAACATCGAGAATCGACTGATGGAAGTCATCGTCGGCGAGGACCAACTAAGCCTAGCGATCGGAAAGAAGGGCCAGAACGTCCGCCTTGCAACCCGGCTCGTCGGCTGGGAAATAAAGATCGTCAGCGAAGAGATCCTCAAGAAGGAAGTTGCCCGTCAAATGGGCAAAATGATGGCTTCTGGTGAAGCTGTCCCGCTTACTGCTTTGGAAGGAGTTACCACATCACAGGCTGAAACTTTGGCGACCAAAGGGATTGACGATGTGGAGAAACTTGCTGCGACATCCGTTGACGATTTGGTCGACTATCTCGATGTAAGTCTCGACCAGGCAGAAGCGATCCGCACCGCTGCGGCATTGATCGTCGAGCTGCGGAATGCAGATGATGAAACCGAGGAGACGGATCAGGCCGCCCAGCCTGATGGCGAGGAATCTTCAACTGAAGAAACCGTTCAAGAAATAGAAACGGAAAAGGTCGAGGCAAATAGTGAAGAAGCCATCTCTTCGACAGAAACGTTAGAAGACACTCCCGAAAGCGTCGATCCAATTGAGACCGGCGCTGATGCGGAAGTTGAAAGAGAGGGCACCGAGGAAAAGGCGTAAACTGTCTTTTCTCAAGGAGTTTATCTCAAGGCTCGTCGATTTTTCGGCGGCCGGTAAAGTTAGAACTGATTAAATATGCCGACTGGTAAGAGCATTCGAATTTACGATCTCGCACGCGAAGTCAAGCAGGACACCAAGCGCGTCATGGATGACGTGCGGCGTGAGGGCGCGGACGTGAGCGTTGCCTCTAATTCCGTAAGCCACGAGATCGCCGAAAAGGTCCGCAGTAAATATTTCCCTAAGACCGAGGTCGCTCCCAAGCGCACGATCAAGGTCATCAAGGCAGCAAAAATAGAGGAAGCGGCGCCTGTTGAGGCCGAAATTCCCGTAGTCGAAGAAGTCTTCGAACCAACGCCAAAAGCTAAAAAGGCCGTCGCAAAGGAAACACCAGCCGAGCCAATCGAAGATACGGAAACTCCAACGACGCCGCAGGTTCGAAAGCTTACAAAGAAAGCGACTGAAAAACCGGTCGAAGAAGAGCCTGAAAAAGGTACGACAGTCAAACGCTTGACAAAATCGAAGGTTAAGGCAGCCGAGATCGAGACAATTCCTGAGGCAGCCCCTGAAGTTGTCGAAGAAGATTTATCCATAGAGCCCATGCCTGCCGATGAAGTGACAACTCCGGCAGTAAGTCCTTCGGGAACGACGGTCAAGCGATTGACTTTGAGCCCTGACGCCCTCAAACAGGGCATAAAACCCGGCGATAAGCTTGTCAGCGACGCTCCGACAAAAACCGGAAGCCTGATTTCCGAACGCCCGCGCGGTGCGGACGATCGCGGACGCGGTCCGCAATTTAGAGGAACGCCCGGCGAGACTGCGGCACCTCAGATGACTTACACGCCTCCGGCCGATAATCGTCGACGGCCGGGACGTTCGGGCGGAAGAAAAGGAAAAGATGATAAGGGCGCCAGATGGGCCGAACGCGATCTGGACGCACCGCAAAAACGTTCTATTGAAGAACGTGTAATGGATCAAGTCGGTGAGGTGGATATTGCGAACATGAAAACCGCTCGCCTGACCGAGGGAGCGACGGTTCGTGAATTTGCCGAGGAGCTTGGCATCACACCGCGAGATATTGTGCAGCTTCTCATCAAACGAGGTGTTTTTGCGACGCTCAATCAGCCCATCGGGGAAAAGATGGCGGGCGAATTGGGCCAGGATTTTGGTTATCAGGTAAGCTTTGTCCCGTTCGAAGAAATGGTGATCGAGCAGGAATTCGAGGAACTGATCGCGGCCGATGCCGACGATATCGAACTGCCGCGAGCACCTGTTGTCACCGTTATGGGACATGTCGATCACGGTAAAACGTCGCTGCTTGACGCGATCCGCTCCGACAATGTTGCCGAAGGCGAAGCTGGTGGAATTACTCAGCATATCGGTGCTTACAGTGTTCTTGTGCCAAACCCGGACGAGCCGGGCCAGGAACGCCGCGTCGTATTTCTTGACACGCCGGGCCACGAGGCCTTTACGATGATGCGTGCACGCGGTGCTAAAGCGACGGACATAGTTATTTTGGTTGTCGCTGCTGATGACGGCGTGATGCCGCAGACGATCGAAGCTGTCGAACATTCAAAAGCGGCAGGCGTTCCGATCATCGTCGCGATAAATAAGATAGATAAACCAGACGCTAATCCGGACAAGGTGAAACAAGGGCTTGCCGGGCTTGGCCTACAGCCGGTCGATTGGGGCGGCGATATCGAAATGGTCGCCGTGTCTGCCAAAAAGCACGAAAATCTTAAAATGCTGCTCGATACGGTTTTGCTTCAGGCAGATATTTTGGAGTTAAAAGCGAGCCCGACACGGCGTGCTTCGGGCGTCGTTCTCGAAGCCAAATTGGACAAGGGAC
>JANMDA010000159.1:0-8831 GCA_031376085.1 Chloracidobacterium sp. | reverse complement strand
TGTAAACATAGTGGTTACAACTGTATTTTGGCCGCGTTCCGTGATTTTCCTAAAAAAAAATTTGTAAACCTATTTCAGGAGTAAGCACCGACGTATTTTCAAAGATCCCAAATCGCCATACAGCAATTCCCGCATCACCGTAGCAAATTTCTGTGGGAATTGGAATACCAACTTTCCGGATATGACGTAACTTTCCGGATATGACGTAACTTTCTCGATATGACGCAACTTTCCGAATATGACGTGGTTTTCCGAGTGTAAACGTTCCCTGTGCCGCATTAGCGGCAATGTGAATGTAACCGGGGTTTCAACCAACAGTAAGCTGGTGTAAAATTATCCCGCGTCGCGTCAGACATTTATTTGTGAATATGAATGTTCATACGAAAGAACAACGCTCCCGAAATATGAGGGCGATCCGTAGTACAAATACCAAAATGGAGGTCGTACTTGCAAAGACTCTCTGGTCGCGTGGCTACCGTTACCGAAAAAACGACAAGAAAGTTTTTGGTAAACCCGATCTCACATTCAAGCGTTATAAATTAGCCATCTTCGTAGATGGCGAGTTTTTCCATGGAAAAGACTGGAAAACGGCCAAATTTATTATCAAATCACGCCGGGATTTTTGGTGGAAGAAAATTGAGGGTAATATAGAAAGAACTATCATAATCAATAACCGGTAAGAAAATTGGCTGGACAGATGTTCAGACCGGCAGCGATTGAATTTCACGTCGCTTCTTACAACAATACTTGTTGTATCACAGGAATGCAGCAGCCAGAACTCTTGATTGCAGGCCATATTAAGCCTTGGAGTGTCGATGAGAAAAATCGGTTGAATCCACAGAATGGGATCGCGATTAACGCTCTCCACGACAAAGCATTTGATTCAGGTTTAATAACCATTTCGACAGATTTCAAAATAAAGATATCCCCGATGTTATTGAAGCAAAAGGAATCGCAGACGATTGAAACCTACTTTTTGCGTTATCACAATCAAAACATGATTTTACCTTCGCGATTTCTTCCAGATACTGCATTTCTCGATTATCACAACCGAGTTATATTTAAGAGATAACACTCTATCGACGCCATCGAGAATTCGATTGATTTCTAGCCCGCGTAGCGGGTGACAAGCATAAAGCCACGGGTATAAACCCGTGGAACTGAAACAAAATAGATCAAAGCCTGCGTAGCGGGCGACAGCATATGCCGAGATCGTACACAAATCTTATTTACCATATTGTTTTTTCGACGAAGGACAGGCTTCCGTTGATAACCGTCGACCGGGAGGAAAGATTGTATGATTATATAGGCGGCATTATTCGAGGTCTCGGGGGCATTTCTCTCGGTATCAATGGCGTCGAAGACCATGCTCATATTCTGGCAAAATTGAGGCCGGACAAATCAGTCTCGGATGTATTACGAGACCTGAAATCTAATGCTTCCGGTTGGATGCACAATGTTTTCCCAGATGCGAAAGATTTTTCGTGGCAGAATGGCTATGGAGCTTTTTCCGTTGGCCCGACGGAGATAGAACGTGTCAAAAGATACATTGCAAACCAAAAAATTCACCATGGCAAGCAATCGTTCGAAGAGGAATTTGTCGAGCTGTTAAAGGTTCATGAGATCGAATTTGACCGACGGTATTTGTGGACTTAATCCGCTGTCACCCGCTACGCGGGCTGGAATCATTATTACAACCTTTCCACGGGCTTACGCCGCGTGGCTTTATGCTAACACCCGCTACGCGGGCCTAAGACCATAGAGCAAGAGCAAACATCATTCATAAGCGAACAAATCTGGAACTGCGACTTATTGGATTCGACAAAGAAGCTGGGAAAATAAGAAGCACTGAAGTACGGATAGCCTTAGTTGACCTCGATGACAATGAAACCGCTTCTAACCGCTCAGCGATACGGCAAAGCCCGAGAGATTTCATCGTCGCTGACGCGACGCGGGGATTTTGATCCACTCTTAACCGTGGGTTGAAACGCCACGACTACATTCATTTGATTGCTACGCGATCTCTAACAATTAGGAATCGAGTGTCTTAAAAACAAAAAAGAACCGCTGATTGCTCAGCGGCTCTTTTCCCTTTGAGAAGACCGGATGTCTGCTTCCGATATTGAAAAGTTAGTAAGCTGGAAGCACATCCAAAATCTTGGCCTTTCGGCAAAATCTTTTTTTGTTACTTCTTTGCAACACCTACGAGGTTAGCTGCCGGGCTAGGAACGAAAGATTATCCCCGTGTTCATTTTGGCCGAACACTTCGCCCCGTTTAGCGATAAATCGCTAAAATTTGGTTCCCCCGCGTCAATCCATAGTGAATCGGCTTCGGTGATTAACTTGTCAACAATTGGATAATAGCAATAATCTTTTGCGATTTCAAGGGTTTTTATGAAAAAAATAATAAATGCTGCCATTTTCATCGTGCCGGATAAAATTGATACAAAAGCAGATACACGATCACGCCGGTAACCGATACATAAAGCCATACCGGAAAGACGAGCCGGGCGAGCTTTCTATGCGTATCGTAGCGGCCTTTGAGGCCGCGCCGCAGCGTTACAATGACAAAAGGAGCGACGAGGGCCGCCAAAAACGTGTGCGATGTCAGGATCGTAAAATAGATGGGGCGAATAAGGCCTTCGCCGGTGAATTTTGTTGCGCCGAGGCCGAAATAGTAGGTCCGCAGCGCGTGATGAAGCACATACGAGACGAGGAACAACGCCGAAATAGAACTTGCAGTCAACATGCAGAAGCGATGCTGGGCGATGCGGCGTTTTAGGATGAAATAGAATCCGGACAACAAGAAAACGCCGCTGAGAGCGTTTAGTGCCGCATTGAGGTGCGGGAAGATTTGAAGCAGATCCATCCGTCAGATTTATTTCCAAAAACCCAGCAAAACGAACAAAACCAGCCACAGAGCGCCCATAAAATGCCAGTACCAGCCGACAACTTGGGCCAATGCTGTTCGCTTCGCTATTGATGCGGCGTCAACCGTCGGCAGCCACGACCTAAGCATTATCGAGCCAAGAGCCGTTATTCCACCAAGTACATGAACGGCATGAACCGCTGTCAGCACATAAAAAAAACCTGCGTACGGATTTCCGTGCATGTAAAAGCCGCGATGCGTAAGTTCGATCCACGCCAATATTTGCGACGAAAGAAAAGCCGCTCCGAGAACGGTCGTCACTATCAGCCAGCTTTTCGCTTGTTTGTGATTGTTTCGCTCGATGGCGGTTTTGGCGAGGTTGTAGGTAAAGCTGCTTAAAAATATGATGACCGTGCTGACCCAAACCTGAATCGGCAGAGCGAACGGCTTCCACTCGGCTACATTATTCGTATGGATAACGACATATGCCGCGATCAACCCGCCAAATGTCATCAAAATAGCGAGCAGAAGAAAAAATGTCAGTATGCGGGATTTTTCAGAGTTGAATGGAACGGCCTCGTTCCAAGCGTCGTCGTTGGGATTGTCTCCGCCGTCACCACCGCCGTTGTTTCCGCCGCCAGAGCCAAAATTCGATCCGCCGGACAGTCCTGTGCGTCGTTTTTTCGGTTCTTCTATCTCGTTTATTATTTCGGCGGTTCCGACTTCCATAAATTCAACGTTTGTCGGCGACCATAAGCAAGAAAAGCAGCGGCAGATATATCACCGAAACGAGAAGCAGACTTTTGGCCTTTTCGTTTGTTTTAGATATTGCAGCTCGGACGCTCGCAATAAAGAACCACACGCCCAAAATGCTCGCTCCAATGAGAAATATTATTCCATCTTGTCCAAAGAAGTATGGTGCGAGGCTGACCGGAACGACCATGAACGCAAACAGTACGATTTGCCGGGCCGTGATCTTCCCTGCCGGTTCGACGACCGGCAGCATTAGTATTCCGGCTTTCGCATATTGATCGCGATACATCCACGCGATCGCCAGAAAATGCGGAAACTGCCAAAGAAATTGAGTCGCGAATAACGCCCAAGCCCCGATCGATATCTCGTTCGCAGCCGCTGTCCAACCCATTAGCGGCGGCAATGCTCCGGGAATTGCTCCGATGGCAGTCGAGGCTGACGTTCTTGTCTTCAATGGTGTATAAACCAAAACATAACCGACGATGACAACAAGGCCGAGAAAGGCCGTCAGCGGATTTACCGCGAAAAACAGATACACTTCCGCGATCAAACACTGAGCAAGTCCGAATACAAGAGCTTCGGTCGTTGTAACTCGTCCGGTCGGGATCGGCCTCATCGCAGTGCGATCCATCAATTTATCGGTTTCGCTTTCCCAAACCTGATTAAGCGTTGCGACACCAAATGCGAGCAGCAATATTGCGATGAGCGAATTGGCAAAAAGAACCGTATCAAAATTTCCTTTCGTTCCAAGATAAAATCCTGCCGCCGAGGTCAGAACGAGCATAATGGCGATGCGTGGTTTAGTCAGCTCAATATAGGCTACAATTTTTTCGCGCAACCCGAAAACCCTCTGTTCGTCAATCTCGGCGGTGATCGTATCCATTTACAAATTAATCAAAACGGCAGAAACTTAACTATAAAGAATAACGTCTAATAAAAGGAATTCCAAATTGTGCATAAAGCAGCAGAACTTATTTAATATAGGATGACAAACCAAATGTCCTAAGCTATTCTTTTTGAAATAGATGTCGACTGCCGAACAAACCATCGATCAGACCACTGCAATACCGCGAAAACAGGCGCCAGTGCTAAACCGGTTACTGGATTTTGTAAGCTCGGTGCGCGTTGGGGTTGTGCAGCTCTGCATACTTGTCGTGCTGGCCATGGCGGGAATGCTGATAATGCAGCAGAATGTCGAAGGGTTTGATGCCTATTTCGCTTCGCTGACGCCGGCTGAGAAGGCTGTTTTCGGTGCACTCGGACTGTTTGATATTTACTTTAGCTGGTATTTCGAACTTCTGCTGCTTACGCTTTCTCTCAATATTGTTCTCGCGTCGATCGACCACTTCCCTTCGGCCTGGAGTTACATTGTCGAGCCAAAATTAACGGCGACGCGCGATTGGCTACTCGGCCAGCAGTCAAAAACAATCATCGAACTTGATGGCGTTAACGAAACAGAAGCCGCCGAAAAGATCAAAACGATCTTTCAATCAAAAGGGTTAAAATCAACAGTCACCGCTTCCGAAACAATGGAATACGGCGTCGGTGCGGATGGACGAAAGGATTTTTCCGTCGTCAATAATAAGAAAAACATCGTAGTCTTTGGTGAATCGGGAAAGATAAATCGGCTCGGTGCATATGTTGTGCACGTCGCGCTGCTGACACTTTTTTTAGGACACTTTGTATTTCTTACAACCAGTTTTGATGCCGACGTTCGAATGATCCCGGGTGCCAAAACCGACGAGATACAGTTGATAAAATTCAATCTCGATAAACGTGACCGCTTTACAGTAAAGCTGCCGTTCTCTATGGAATGTACCGACATTCAGCAGCGGTTGATCGACGAAAAAGGCGGGATCGATGTTTCTAACACGCTCGACTGGCGAACGGAACTGAAGATAGATGACCCGCAATATGGTATTAACATTGAGGAAGCCAGCCTGAACAAGCCGCTGTTCTATCGAGGCTATAGATTCTTTCAGGCGCAAACCATACCGATCGGCCACGCACGGACGATAGCTCTCGACCTGACTCCGCAAAATGGCGGCGATCCGATCCGCGCAAATATCGCCAGGAATGGCTCGACGACTTTGGCGGATGGAACAAAAGTTGATTTCACCGATTTCGAACCTGACTTTACGTTTGGCCCGGACGGAAAACCCGACACGCGGAGCGGTGATTATAATAATCCGGTTGCTGTCCTAAATGTGACGCCGCCGGGTGGTGAGAAGATACGCGTGTTCGCGTTCGCTCAAAAATTGGCGGATAATATTCCTGTCGGCGCTCCAAAAGCAGGTTACAAGTGGCGGCTGGCGGAATTTGAAAAATCGCCTATGGCGCACATTCTCGCGATCAAATACGATCCGTACAACGCGTCTATCATTGCGTGGTATTTTGGCGGCTTTGGACTTGTCGGTGCGTTGATGTTCGTTTTCTTTTTGTCGCATAAACGCGTTTGGGCGCAGGTTGTTAAAAAAGATGACGGAAAGGTCGAGGTTATTTTGGCCGGAGACGCAAACCGTAACCAGATCGCATTTGAAGATAAATTTAAGAGCATTGCTGACAGTCTTAGGCAGGACGTTTGAGGATAAAGATATGGAAGAGCTGGATCGATTAGAAGCACGCACCGGATGGCGTTCATTTATGCCGGCAATATTGGTGATCGCAGGGGCATTTCTAATGCTCGGCTTGCGGCTACAGATCGGTGAGAAATTTATCTCAGACGGCGCATTTATGATGCTGGCGCTCGCCTGCTATATTCTCGCGGCGCTGTTTCAACTAACAAATCTTTATGCTCCTTCCTCCATGGCCGAAAAGATCGGTTTTGGAGCGGGTGCTCTTGGCGTATTTTTTAATCTCTCGAGCTGGCTGACACGTTGGGTCGCGGCATACGATCATGAGATCGCGATCATGCGCGAAAGCGGAAATATGGCATCGCCGTGGATGTTTCGCTATATCCCCTTTGCAAACCTCTATGATTTAAGTCTCGCGTTTGCTTTTGGGGCCGGCTTTACGACACTTTTGTTCGCTCATCGCAAGAACTTCCGAATATTGGCTGCATTTACACTGCCCGTTGCCGCGCTCATTCTAACGCTCGCGCGTTTTATCGGCAATCAGTTCATCGATCTGCCGCCGGTCCTTGATTCGTATTGGCGGCCGATTCATGTCGGCGATGCGAGTTTAAGTTACGGCGTCGCTCTTGTTTGTTTCGGAGTGGCCGTAATGTATCTGCTCAAGGATGGAGTAAAGGTCGAGGCGATGGCGATATGGTCAAGCATTTTTGGTATCGCTGTTATTGCCACTATCAGTAAATGGTCCGTGTTCACAGCATTTGTTTATCGAGCAGGATTATTTGTTCCCACAGGTGATGGAAAACATCCGTTTTCTTCGCCATTTCGTCTCGAAATTCCATTTGTCGGCCCGACACTTATCGCTGCTGCACTTTTTTTGACAGGCTCAATAATTGCTTTTCTTCTTTATCTATATAAAGGCAATGAACAGGCAAAAACTCTCGGACATTATTTGCTCAAGTTTGGATTTTTAGCACAGCTTATAGCGATCGCTTTCCTGGCTAACGGTATCAATAACAACGCCAATACCTATGATAGGCTACAGGCGCAATTAAAGGCCGACCCGACCCAATATACACTCGCTGCAAAGGCAATGGCCGAAAAGCAGGATATGAGCCCGCAGGAAAGGTCGCAAATAACTCCGCAGCAATTGGAGCAAATGGGACGAGCCTTTATTCAAAATAACGGCAGTCAGATGTTCACCAGCCTGAATGCAAATCCGGTTGAATTTTCCGCTCTGATCACGGCTTTAGTCGCAACGGCATTTGTGATCTTCTTCAGTTTCCGAACAGAAAAACTGCGTGAGCGACTACCCAGTCTCGAATCGCTCGACAGCCTAATGTATAAGACTGCGTGTCTTGCATTCGCCGGTTTGGCAATGCTACTGATCACCGGTGCTATTTGGGCAAACGAATCGTGGGGCCGCCCGTGGGGATTTGATTCAAAAGAAACTGGTGCTCTTATTGCCTGGCTCACATATGCGGCATTCCTGCACACCCGCATTGCACGCGGATGGAAAGGCAGAAGCTCGGCATACTTTGCTATCGTAGGTTTTCTGCTCGTGATCTTTACTTATCTTGGTGTCAGCTACTTGCTGCCGGGCCTGCATAGCTACGCATAAATAACTACTCTATTGTCACTTTGGCGACGTCGAGCATCGAATACTTAACCTTATTGCCGTCTTTTGCAATTACTGTAAGGACGCCGTTATCGACACTGAATTTGTCGACCTCGCTCATCGACCGCTCAATTATTTTTCCGTCTTTAAATTGAACTACAAGACGAATGCCAGCCATCGGGTCTGGTTTCTTTTCTTTTAGCGGCTCAGTAGGTTTAGTTGGCTTTTCCAGAGCTTTCTCGGCTGGTTCAGCCTTCTTCAGCTTTGGCGATTTCTTAAAGACCGTTTTCACCTCCGGGCCTTCTGTTTTCTTTGGAGGTGCATTCACCGGAGTTGTATCTTTTTTCTCAACTTTTGCAGTTTCTTTTTCAGATGGTGTTTTTACGGGTTGCTTTGGTTTTGCAGGTGCCGGTACCGGTTTCTTTTCAGGCTTTTTAACCTTAGCAACGTCATTGGTTTCCTTTTTAGGAGTTACAACAGGTGGAGGCGAAGGTTTTTTCCCAGGTTCCGGTTTATTGTTTTTTGCAACGGTGACAATCTTGTTCTTTACGTCAGGCGTTGCTTTTGGTGACGGCTGAGGTTTTGGAATGACCTCGACGATCGTCCCGACTGAATTAACACGAATACCCGACTCAGCATTTACTTCCGTTTTTTTTATTGCAGGTGCCTCCTGCGACGTTTGCCCTGTTAAAGCG
The DNA here is from genome assembly GCA_031376085.1 of Chloracidobacterium sp. Lineage (GTDB taxonomy): Bacteria > Acidobacteriota > Blastocatellia > Pyrinomonadales > Pyrinomonadaceae > OLB17. The sequence goes on along the minus strand of JANMDA010000159.1, from coordinate 326 downwards.
ATAAAGCTGCCTGCAAATTTGATCCTGAACGTGGCTGGATCGTCATTTGGCGAACGGCCTTCGACTCGAAGTATCAATCGCTCAGGCTTGCGAAGATATACCAGTCGGCCAGTTTCATTACCGCCGCCATCGGCATAGATCACCATTTTTGTCAGCGGCCGCAGGCCCTCAACAGTAAAGACATCGATGTCGCCGGAAAAATTCTTTGTGACGACATTGATAAAAACGTCGCCCTGTCCGCCTTCGAAAGCATAAAAATATGCAGTCAGCCGCGAATCGCCGATGTCGCGTGACCTAATTGTGCCGTCGATCTCGTTTGTTGTAAC
>JANMDA010000147.1:0-2620 GCA_031376085.1 Chloracidobacterium sp. | reverse complement strand
ATTCACGCCGACAGCCACCGCTACGGAAACGTTTACACCGACCTCGACACCGACAGCATCGGCGACGGAAACATTTACGCCAACGCCCACGGCCACAGCTACGGAAACATTTACGCCGACGGAGACCGCGACCGCGACATTCACACCGACGGCCACCGCTACGGAAACGTTTACACCGACACCGACATCAACAGCAACGGAAACATTTACGCCGACACCGACACCGACAGCAACGGCGACGGAAACTTTTACGCCAACGCCGACATTTACTCCAACATTTACACCTACAGCTACCTCCACGAGGACAGCGACAGCGACTTCCACTGCTACTTCGACAACAACAGCGACGGCAACTGCTACCGCGACCGCGACTCCTGTATCGGGATTACTATCGGGCAGCCGGGCCGCAATGCCTGCTAATGTGAATCTATCGACAGAGGGCCTTGTTGACTGGGCACATTGGGGATATAGCACGCCCACAACTTTCAATCACAAGAATGGCGTCACCCAGCAGATCAGCAACTACACTGCCTTGGGCACCGGTACGATCCAGCGTTATACGAACAACCCGAATCTCTTTAGTTGGTCGGGAGGAACGCCGAACAACAACGTCAATAACACTCCAAATGCTGTTTATGTCATAGGATTGAATAATGGCTTCCAGGTAACGGTTCCTGCCAATACGACGACGCGGACATTAAAGATGTATGTCGGGTTGTGGTCGGCAAGCGGAAGATTTGAGGCAAGCTTGAGTGACGGCAGTGCTCCGGTTTATCTCGATACATCGCTTTCGAATTCCACCACGACGAGCAATGTAGTTTACACGCTCAATTACCGTGCTGCGTCGGCAGGGCAAACGTTGACGATCAAATGGACTGTCGGTTCGGTCTTCAATAACTGGAGCAACGTCACTTTACAGGGAGCAACGATGCCGTAATACTATGTGCGAAACGACGAAAGGACGATCGTCCTTGAGATTGAAAACTGCTGGCATGATCTATTTGTCATTTGCCTTTACGCTGAGTTTCTATCATGCACAAACGATTGACCGGCCTTTCTGGCAGGAAAGAAGCGAGTTCCACCAAGGCATAATTAAAGGCGATTTCAACGCTCCGTACCAATATCGCATCTTATCACCATGGCTGACTGAGCTGCCGTCGATAGTGGTAGAAAAAGCTCTCGGCCTGTCTTCCGTCAAGCAGACGGCGATGACCCGCGAATTCTTTTACCTGCTGCAGCGTCTCATCGCAACTTTTTTGTTATTGATCGTTTTCCATTTATATTTGGAAAACTGGTTTACATCTGAGATCGCATTCAGCGGAACACTTATCCTTGCGGGATTACACTTATTCACTTACCGCAGCTACTTTTATCAGCCCGATTCTCCTCTTCATCTTCTGTTTTTGACAACAGGAGCTTATTTAATGTCCAGAGGTGAGTTCAAAGGCTGGCTTTATCCGTTGACGATTGTCGGCAGCCTTACCAGAGAAACTTTCGGCTTGATCGTCCCGCTTCATTTAGCATTTTTTGGTTTCAGAAAACAAACGCTAAAACATACGCTCGGACTGTTCAGCGTTTGGCTGGCCGTACAAGTTCTATTAAGAGGAATCTTCGGTTTGAGGCCGCCATTCCCGGCAAGGCCATTGATGACTAATTTTTATGAGAGTGCGTGGCCCATATTTTTGTTTTCGTTGATGTGGTTTATACCGCTCATTTACTTCAGGCGTCTTCCCGCAATTTTTCGCCGGATGCTACTATTGTTTGCCCCGCCGCTTATCATCGCGAATGTTTTTTTCGGAAAAATAGAGGAAACGCGGCTATTCTTAGATTTGGCAATTGTTCTTATACCGGCAACTTTATTTGCCTTATTCTTTCATAAAACAATGATCTCAACGGAAGACTCGATCCCGGTAAAACTGACCGTATAAATAAACGTCATATTAAAAAACTAATAGGAGGACATTGAAAATGAATAAAAAATGTCTCATCACTGGCGGAGCAGGGTTTCTGGGAATTAACCTAATAAGACACTTACTAAAAAAAGGCTGGACGGTAGCTTCATTGGATAAGGCCGATTTTATTTTTACCGATGTGATCAACGACATCGAGATACTTCACGGTGACATCCGGGATAGGGGATTTGTCGATCGGTCAATGGAAGGAATGGAGATCGTGGTTCACTGTGCAGCCGCCCTTCCGCTCGACACAAAAGAAGACATTATGACAACCGAGGTGGACGGTACACGAAACGTATTAGAGTCGGCACTCGAACACGGTGTTGAGCGTGTAATACATATTTCATCAACGGCGGTTTATGGAATTCCCGATCATCATCCGATCGTCGAAAGTGACAGGATGCACGGCGTCGGCCCGTATGGAGAGGCGAAGATCCTTGCCGAAGGCGTTTGTCAGGAATTAAGGGATAAAGGCTTGTGCGTTCCCGTTCTCAGGCCGAAGAGTTTTGTTGGGCCCGAACGGCTTGGGGTTTTTGCCTTGTTATATGACTGGGCTCACGAGGGGAAAAACTTTCCGCTGCTGGGAAAAGGAAACAACAAATACCAGCTGCTTGATGTGGAAGATCTTTGCGATGCGATCTATCTTGCAGCAACGCGTGAGCGCG
>JANMDA010000131.1:0-2719 GCA_031376085.1 Chloracidobacterium sp. | reverse complement strand
ACACCTAGGGCTAATTAGTTAGTAATAGGCGCAAGCCCGTTACGGGCGGCAGAATCTGTTTCACCCACCCGAACAGATACATCTTACTGAACGGAAACTTCATCTTTCTACTCAGATGCGACTGATAATTCTATTAATTTTTATCCTTATATTCTCATTTGCTGCGGCCGGACAAAGTGTTCAGCCGGGCTTTGACCTCAGCAATTACGGAGTAAAGATCGATGCCGATAAACGTCTGATCGTGGTCCTTGCCGCGCTCGAAATGGCAGAAATCGAAGGTGTAAAACTTATTAACACACCGCTTTCGTCAAATGGAGCAAAATTCCGGACGCAATTACTACAGGACACTGCCGGACTCGACCCCGACTTGCGGCGGCGGATCTCGATGTTTGTCGCTCAATACAAGAAACGGCACATAAAGTCGACCGATGCTGAGATCATCGCGCCATTTATGTCGATGGCGTTTACTCTGACGAACGCACCCGAATTTGCCGACCCGGTAATAACGAATGACCTGCCCGGCAGCCTGCTCGATGTGCTGGATTTTGCACCGCTGGCGCGCGAATTTTATCGCCGTTCCGGTATTAACTCAAAGCTTGACGCCTACTCCAAAATGTATTCACGCGAAGCCGACGGCGTGCTTCGAAGCTCGGCACGCGAGATGGTCAGCGAACTGCTCGATTATCTGCACACGCGGCCACAGCTCTTTGCCAGCGACAGAACACAAATTGAAACGCAAAAGACGAACAGCAAAACAAGGATCAAAAAAGTCGAGATACGCACTCACGAGCGGCATTTCTTTATCGTTCCCGAAATGCTTGCTCCGCAATCCAACGTTAATTTCCTGAATGCACGAGACGATTACTATGTAATTTTGCCGCCGGATAAAGACCTCAGCTTTTCCGATGTTCGCAGGGCTTTTCTACAGTTTGTTATCGATCCTTTGTTGTTGAGCAATTCAAAAAACATGACCTCAGTTCGCGATTGGGCAAAGCCACAGCTCGATGAGCTCCGCAAATCGGATCCGGGCGTTACGCCTGATGTCTTTCTGACGATCTCACGGTCGCTTGCGGCAGCGGTCGATGTTCGGCAGGCGGAGTATGTCAGAAAAAATATCGCCACCGATCAGGCCCGCCGCAAGATCGACACGCTGAAAACCGATGCCGAGAAACGTGCAGTTTCGGCCGATCTCGATAAATTCAAACAGTCGCTTACAGACGAATCTGCTCTTAGATTGTTCGAAGACTATCAAAAAGGCTTAGTACTCACATTCTTCTTTTCTGACAAACTGAAGGAGATCGAAGAATCTGGTTTTGACATCGGAGCTTCGCTCGGAGAAATGCTCGTTTCATTCGATCCCGCGAAAGAAAATGACCGGTTAGAAGCAACTGCCGATGCCCGAAAACGCGCGCTAGCCGCTCGTGAAGATCGCAAAAACCATCCTGATAACCAGATCGCCGTCGTTGAAAATCCCGTAACCGTGCGGCTGCGTGAAATTCAAAAGACCATTGACACAAAAAATTACGCCAAAGCCGCCGCCGACCTAAAACAGCTCCAAACACAAAACTCAACTGATCCGATAATCTACTACAACATCGGCCGCGTCGCCGCTCTCATCGCCGCCGGCATCGAAGACGCCGACGCTCAGGCCGAAAAACTTATCGAGGCTAAAGAGGCCTACAGCAGTGTCATTCGCACCGCAACATCTAACACAGATCGAGCGTTGCTCTCGCTAACCTACGTTGCCCTCGCACGCATCTACGAACACTTCAACCAAAATGACAACGCCATAAAACTTTACGACCAAGCCATCAAACTCGGCGAAGTCGGAGCCTTCCAGGAAGCAATGGCAGGCAAACAGCGGTTGTTAAAACCATAATAGGTGCCCTATTTCGGAATTAACTTTTTCGTTCAGTGAAACTTTCCATCATTTCAACCCGACGCGCCTGACCAATTCATCGAATCGCGGGTCGTCGCGCAGTGAGTCGAACGTTGGCTCTACCTGAAGAGACGGCATTAACGGCGAATGTTGCCGATAAGCTTTTTCCAGAAATTCGAATGCCTTATCTTTGTTACCTAATCTGGCATTCAAGCCCGCTCGGCGAAAATAATTAAGACCGTCAGAGTTCGCTTCGATCTCACGCACAACGCCCTGCCAACCGGATATCTGATATGTCGCCTTGAATTGTTGAATAGACTCCTCATTATCTTTTTTCCCAAGAGTTAGAGATTTGAGAAACCACTCAAATGCTTCGGATTCGTTTCCCTGCGCTTCCAATGTTCTAATGATCCACCGGTAGATCGGCGCGGCTTCGTCATCCAGTTCGAGCATCCGTTTGTATTGTGCGACAGCTTCGTCATAGCGTCGGGCCAAATACAAGAAATTCGCGTATCCTCGCTGACTAGAATACGATGTCGGGTCAAGGTCTATTGTAGTCTTGACCTCGGCAAGGGCCTCGTCAAACCGCCCGAGAGACATAAGATAGGACGAATAGATGTCATGAGCCACGGACGAGTTAGGACTTAGCTCCAAGGCGCGACGGCACGAGCTTTCCGCTCCGGCGAAATCATATTCATAGCCATATTTACTCCAGCACATCGCGCTGTGAGCCTCAGAAAGATTCGGGTCCAGCTCCAGAGCCTTTGTGAAAGCTTGTTTGGATTTTTGATATTCTTCGGTAATATCAACGCGGTGAACGGCAAATCTGGCAGACAGGTG
>JANMDA010000114.1:0-6982 GCA_031376085.1 Chloracidobacterium sp. | reverse complement strand
AATTCATCGACGAAGCCGCCAGCTTCCCCTCAGGGACGCACGACGACCAGATCGACGCCGTCTCCATCGCCGTCCGCATGCACCGCCAACAAAGCGGCAGGTTATACAGATTTAATTACGCCGGAGAATTGATTACGAACTAATGGAAATAACGGCACCAATTGCACAAGCCCGCACGTTAGGCCATCGCCAGCATTGCGGCTGTAATGCGGTTGGCGGCGCTTTCGACTTGGCCTAGTTGGATCTTGATCTCGTCGATGCTTTCGGATGTAAGCTTTTCTTCGGCCTCGTTCAGGACGCCGTTGATCGTCTGCTGTTCTTCGAGATCGAACGATTTGCCGACCTCGACCATTGCGCGGCGGGCATTTCGGATGAGCGTTTCGAGACGGTTTCGCTCGACGATCAATTCTTTCGTGCCGCGGTCCCTTTCGATCGAGGTTTCGGCGTCGATAATAAGACGTTCGATCTCGTCGGGTGCGAGGCCTGACGACGGTGTGATCTGGAGAGCTTGTTCAAGGCCGGTCATCTTGTCCTTGGCCGATACGCTAACGATGCCGTTGGCGTCGATCTCGAACGAAACATCGACCTGCGGCACGCCGCGCGGTGCCGGCGGAATACCGACAAGCTCGAATTTTGCAAGGCTGCGATTGGCCGATGCGATCTCGCGTTCGCCCTGGAGAATGTGGATCTCAACCGACTGCTGGTTATCTACGACGGTCGTAAACGTCATCGTATTTTTGAGCGGAATGGTCGAGTTACGCGAAATAAGTTTGACGAAAAGGCCGCCGCGCGTTTCGAGGCCGAGGCTGAGCGGCAGCACATCGAGAAGCACGATGTCTTTAACGTCGCCAGTCAAAACGCCGCCTTGGATCGCAGCACCCATTGCAACGACTTCGTCGGGATTGATCTCAGCAGACGGCTCTTTGCCAAAGACTTCGGTAACGGTGCGGGCGATGATCGGCGAACGCGTCTGGCCGCCGACGAGGATCACCTTATCGACATCCGACGGCTGAAGCTTGGCATCCCATAGTGCTTTTTGGCATGGCTCGACCGACGACTCGACCAGATCGGTGACCAGTTCTTCGAATTTCTGGCGGGTTAGGGTCGCGTTGATATGTTTCGGGCCGGACGCATCGGCGGCGATGAATGGCAGGCTGATATTCGTTTCGGGAACACTCGAAAGCTCGCATTTTGCACGTTCGGCAGCTTCCTTGAGACGCTGAAGCGCAAGGCGGTCGCCTTTGAGATCGATATTGTTTTCCGCTTTGAAAGTCTCGACCAGCCAATCGATGATCCGGTGGTCAAAGTCTTCGCCGCCGAGAAATGTGTTGCCCGATGTCGACAGAACTTCGAAAACACCGTCGTTGATCTCGAGGATCGAAATATCGAATGTTCCGCCGCCAAGATCGTAAACGGCAACTTTTTCGGTCTTGCTCTTGCCAAAACCATAGGCGAGCGCGGCGGCTGTCGGCTCATTGATGATACGTTCGACTTCGAGGCCGGCGATCTTGCCCGCGTCACGGGTCGCCTGTCGCTGCATGTCGTCAAAGTATGCAGGAACGGTAATGATCGCTTCCGTGATCTTATCGCCGAGGAACTCTTCGGCAGCAAGTTTGAGACGCTGGAGCACGATCGCGGAAATTTCAGGCGGGCTGTAAATGCGATCGAGAACACGAATGTGAGCGTCGCCATTCGGAGCCTTGACGATGTCGAACGGCACGGTCTCACGCATCTTTTCGACCTCAGGCGAGTCGAATTTTCGTCCGATCAGGCGCTTGACTGCGTAAAGAGTATTCGCAGCGTTGGTTACCGCCTGACGCTTGGCGATCTGGCCGACGAGGCGCTCATCCTTATCGGTAAAACCGACAACAGAAGGCGTCGTGCGGCCGCCTTCTTTGTTAGAAATGATCTGCACCGTGCCGCCTTCGAGGACGGAGACGCAGCAGTTTGTCGTGCCTAAATCGATTCCAATTACCTTGCTCATATTGTTGAGTTCCTTGTTATGTAGTAGCGGAGAGTTTAAGATGATGCTTCTTCAGCATCGACTGGCGGATCATCGGGAAGAGTGTCGGTCTGTTCGGGAGCTGGATCAAGAGTTGGGGTTTCCTGAACCTCTATTTTCTCCTTGCTTTTTGCTTTGGGAGGCATCGGTCCGGTCGTTACCTTGACCATCGAGTGACGGATAACTAAATTGCCGATGCGATAGCCGCGGAGCATTTCGCCTGAAATCGTATTTGGCGGCAGATCGGTATTTTCTTCTGTAGCGACAGCCTCATGAAAATCTACATCGAACAGCTCGCCAACTGTCTTTATTGGCTGAACGCCCATTCCGGACAACACTTCGTTTATCTGGAGATTTACGAGTGCTATGCCGTCAAAAAACTGTTTGAATTCGTCACGTTTTTTCTCAGACACGTCCGCTATCGAATCAAGCGCCCGGTCGAGATTATCCAGTACCGGAAGCAGTTGAGTGGCAAGATTGCCGACCTGGCTGATGACCGATCCGCGGCGTTCGCGGTCCATCCGATATTTGAAACTCTCAAAATCTTTCAGGCGGCGGTCGCTTTTTTACTGAACCTCATTTAGCTCCATGCGCAAGGCTGTGAGTTTGTTGTTTAACGATGCAACTTCTTTTTCGAGTTCGAAAACGCGGGTCTTCATACCGGCAGAAGCAGCTTTGGCAATCGGTTCACCCGAATTGCCCGTCACGGCCAATTCCTGCTGAACGAAATCCGGAACCGACGTCTCATCGAAATCGGAATCGGCGATCTCGATCTGGTAGTCGGCAGTGATGTGAAGATCTTTTTCCTTCGCTTCGAGTTCCATCAGAAACTCGTCAACCGAAGGCGAAGAGTCACCATCGATCTCTTCGATTCCGTCTTCCGGTTCCATTATTTCCGGTTCTTGTATTTCGCTGTTTGGGCTCATTGAGTAAGGGAGAAGCGGGCTTTTTTTAATTTGACGAGATATCTTTCGACATCATTTTCTCGAGCGTGCGGGCGACGTAACTGACTATCGAGATCATTCGTGCATATTCGATCCGCGTCGGGCCGAGAACGCTTAGTGTACCGACCGCAGTGCTGTTACCGATCCTGTATGGTGCCGAGATCAGCGTGCAGTTTTGAAACGACGGCGTGCGGTTTTCGGTGCCGATGACGACCTGAACATCGCCTTTGGCTGCCGCGTCACGTTCGATGCATTCGGTCAGGATCTGCATCAGCCGCGACTTTTCGCCTATCGTGCGGAGGAGTTCACGCAGGCGTTCGAGGTCGGCAAAGTCGGTTTTGGTGAGAATATTCGACGTGCCGTCCACGAAAACTTCGCCGAGCCGGTCTCCTTCGTCCTCGATACTCTGAGAGCAAAGAATTACGGCTGTTTGAAGTAATTTGTCAAAAAGGGCCTTTTCCTCGTGCATCAATCCCATGATCGAGGCACGAATCTCGGCCAAATTCTTTCCGGCAAATTCCGCATTGAGGTAGTTAGCCGTGCGGTCAAGCTCGTCTTTAGTAAAGGTCACTTTGAGCCGAATTATCTTGTTGTGAACAATATTCGGTGCCGAGACCAGAACAACGAGGATCCGATTGTCAGAAAGATTGACAAACTCGATATGCTGCAGGCGATCACTCGCTAGTGATGGCGATACTACGATGCCTACATTATTAGAAAGAGCCGATAACAAGTGAGAGGTACGTTCCATCAACCTGTCAGGAGTTTCCTGAGAATTCAAACCGTATTCTTCTCCAATTCGGAAAAGATCGTCGTTCGAAATACTCAGAACACCAAGCAAGTTGTCAACGTAAAACCTATAGCCTATATCAGTCGGAACGCGTCCGGCGGAAGTGTGAGGCTGTTCGAGCATCCCCAGTTCTTCCAGTTCACCCATCACGTTGCGAATCGTCGCCGAGCTTAAACCGGAAGCGTTGGCAAACTTGTCTGCAAGCACTTTCGAACCTACAGGCTCGCCCGTGACAAAGTGTTCGTTGATAATGGCCGTTAGGATTATCTGGCCGCGAGAATCGGGAAATCCGGTTTGTTTCTCGCCATCACGGACAGATTTTGGGGTGATTTGATGCATACAGGCCTCTCGGCGTATGCTGTTCCCATATAAAGAGATAGCATTTTGACCGATGAGATGTCAATAAAAATCGTTTAAACTTGTTGTAAAAACATTTAGTTACTATTATTTATGGGTCATATCCGACCTATATGTCCAATATGGCCCAATCCGAAAAACTGACCGACCAGATCGCCGAGCTTTATGTCGAGGCCTTTCGATGGTATCAGCCGAGAACCAAACCCGCGCCGATCCATGTTTCATTTTACCCGTATATCGGCATAAATCATACAATTCGCTTGCGGAACGGCGAAATATTTGTCCGCATCTGCGAGATATGCCGCGAAATGCCGCTTCCCTGCCATAAAGGCCTTGCTTACATCCTGGTCGGCAAGCTTCTGCGAAAAAAGATACCGGACGGTGCAAACGAGGTTTATAATGCCTACGTCAAATCAGACTTCATAAGCGACAAAGCGTCCGAAAACAAAAAAGAACACGGACGAAAGGTCGTAACCACGTCGAAAGGCAGTGTCTATGATCTCGACGAAATATTTGCGGCGTTAAACGCCCGATACTTCGGCAATATGATCCCCAAACCCTCGCTGACCTGGTCGGCGAAAAAGACCTACCGCATCCTCGGCCATCACGACGCGACGCACAATCACATCACGATCAGCCAGTCGCTCGATACGGTTCAAACGCCGTTATTTATCGTCGAATACGTCGTCTTTCACGAGATGCTCCACGTCGCCCATCCGACCAAACACATCAACGGACGGCGATATTATCACACGCCCGCGTTCAAAGCCGACGAAAAGAAATTTGCCCAATACGAAGCCGCCGAACGCTGGATAGAAGGAAATGTGCGACGACTAAAGCGTATTGCGAAAAAAAGATGATCCATTCCCAACCTCGACAATCAATCCTGGCCAAGCTGAGCAATGATCGAGCCTATCAGGCCGAAGTCGGAAACCGTTCGGCGCTCGATGCCGACTTTTGTGAAATTTGTTTCGGCATATGATGTGGAGATGCTTTTAATTCTATCGCCCTTTCGCTGAGAAATAATATCCACAATGGCTATAGCATCGGTTTTCGTGTGAGTGAGGGTCGTTATGGCTGCGTTGCTCTGAGCAAATTTTTGGAGATTGATATCATTTGCATTGTATCCACTATTCGCTAGTTCAGAGTTGAAAGCTCTGCCAACGCCTTCGTCATTTCCGACCGCCAATTCGTCGCCTGCAAATTTAGCGGCGAGTTCCAATTGATCGTCAAACCAAGTCAAAACGCCGTGAGCATTGGGTTCTTCGAAGTGGCTTTGAAATGATACAAGAGATCTTTGGCTCGAAATAAGATTACCAGTTTTCGCACAAATTACAGGCAGGTCGCCTTCGTGTGAAAAATTCAGCGCCAGCAGTTTGGGGCGCGCGACTTTCAAGAATGAGTCGGGATCGTGAATCGCATAGGATGCGAACAAAATTGGTGAAAGTTGCTCAATGAACCCAGATGGAACAGCATCAATCTGTTTCTTCACGATACCGATTGCGCTCCTCCAAGCAATCTGTAGATCACGGAAGTTATAAAAAGTGGCGGAAGGGACATTCGCCGGAACGTGAACGATGAGTTCTGAGTCGGCGCTTGAGTCTGGAGCCAAAGCCTCATTGAAAACATCTGCAACCTGATACGGCATCGAGATCAAATATTTGTCTTCGATTCCTTCATTTGTATTGCTCGCGGTCCAACTAATATCAGTAATCGAGTTTCGTAAAAGCTGAGGCACGATGCCGGCAATGGCGGATTGGACTTCGGAATCTTCGCTGGCTTCGGAAGCGAATTTTAGGCCGACTATGTTAGCGATCTGGGCGATGCCGTCGGTTGAGACGTAGCCGGAGGCGAGTGTTTGCGGATCGGCGGGGTGGATCTTGCCGATTTTAATGATGCTGTCGGTTTCGCCGCGTTTTGTGGCGAGGCATTTGTCGATAGCTGATTCGTCGTTGCCGAAATAGATGAGGCTGTCAATGACTAACGCATAGGCTTTGCGGCCATCGGCGGCTGTCCAAGTAAAATACTTGCCGCCGTTCTTTTCTGATTTATCTATCGTCGGTTCGCTGTCGTAAATTTTGGCGACAAAGGAGCCGAGTTTTTGTTCCGCAAACCCGACGGCTTGAAAATGGAAAGCGTGCGTGTCCGCGATGGCGACGAAACGCGGTTGTACGCGGCCTATGGATTGTTCTTCGTTGACTTTTTCTTCGGAAGTTTCAAAACCAGTGACAGCGACGGCAAGCTGCACGCCTTTCAGCGCTGAAAGATCTGGTTTGTTTTTTGCTACTTCGGTGAAAGGCTTACTGTCGATGATCGGCTGCAAAGCGGCGGCGAGGTCGTTTGTTTCGAGATAGACAAGCGAGTCCGCAGGAACAAGCGCTCGCACATCCGTTGGCTTGCTCGAACAGGAAGAAAGAAATATTAACCACAGATAAACACAGATAGACACAGATAAGAACAAGATCTTTTTTATTGTCTTTGGCTGACCTGTTTGGTTTTTATATCTGTGTTTATCTGTGTTCATCTGTGGTACCAATTTCGTGATAAAATCCGAGTCAATATGGAGAAAGTTTTTGCTGACAATATTTTACAAGGTAAGGTTGCGTTTGTAACAGGCGGCGGGACGGGCATTACGGGCGGCGTGGCGAGGGCGTTTGCGGAACACGGTGCAAAGATCGCTATCGCGAGCCGCAAAGAAGAGAATCTGATACCGATGAAACAGTTCATCGAAGAGAACGGCGGCGAGTGTTTTGCGGTGGCGGCGGATGTGCGGGATTATGAAGCCGTTCAAAACGCGATAGCTCAAACGGTGGAGCGTTACGGCAAGATCGACATCGTTATCAACGGTGCAGCGGGAAATTTCCTCTGCGCGGCGGACCAGCTTTCGCC